>VGPE01000033.1 GCA_016875645.1 Chloroflexota bacterium | reverse complement strand
GGGCAGAACGCTCGAGCCGGCGCTGGAAGCGCTCGACCTGGCCGGCGGTGTCGATGATCGTCTGCTTGCCGGTGTAGAACGGGTGGCAGTTGCTGCACACGTCGACCCGCAGCTCGGGTCGCGTGGAGCCGACGGTGAACGTCGTGTGGCACGACGCGCACGCGACGGTCGCCTGGTGGTACTTGGGATGCGTGTTCGGCTTCATGCCTCGGCCTTGTCTCCCGTGGCGAGCGCGGTCGCCGTGCCGGTGTCGCTCGTCGCTGCGGCCTCGGACGCCTCGATGCGCACGCGCTTCTTGAGCTTTGTCTGATGGTCGAAGCGCACCCGCCCAGGGGCCGTCGCGAACACCGTGTAGTCGTGCGCGAGCCGGGTACCCGTGCCTGCGATGAATGTCATGCCGCGCTGGCGGACCAGGATCGAGCCTGCAGTGACGACCTGGCCGTCGCCGACCTTCACGCCCAGACGCTGGCCGACGCTGTCGCGGCCGTTCTTTGAGCTGGAGCCCGCTTTCTTGTGTGCCATCTATGCATCCTCCCCAGTCGGCTCTGAGCTCGAGGGGTCGGCGGCGGCCTTCCTGCGCGAGGCTCGCGGCTTCCTGGTGGTTGTGGTCGCCTGGCCGTCTGGCTCCACGTCGCCGGTGGCGGGTTCGGGTGCGCTGGCCTTCGCCTTGCGGCCGGTCCGTGCCGGGGCGACGGCGGTCTCGCTCGGCTCATCGCCAACCGTTGTGGTCTCGGTAGCCGCTGTCCGACCCCTGCGGCGGACCGCGGCGGACGTGGGTGCCTCAGCGGGACGTGCCGCAGCCAGCGATGCCGCAAGGGCGGCGTCCGCGGCAGCCTGGCGAGCCGCCGCTTCCTGGAGGCGCTCGCGCTCGGAGCGGGCCGTCGCCTCGGCGGCGCGGACGTCGGCTGCAGCGCTGCGCCCCCCGAGCTGCACGTCCGTGACACGCAGCACCGTCAGCTCCTGGCGATGGCCCTTCTTGACGCGACTCCGGGCCTTCGGGCGGTACTTGAAACTGACCAGCTTCTCGCCGCGGGTCTGGCGCACCACTTCGGCGCGAACGATCGCGTCGGCGACGTGGGGCTGGCCGATTGAGGCCTGGCCCGCATCCGAGACGAGGAGCACGCGATTGATGGTGATCGCCTCCCCCGGCGCGACCTCGAGGTATTCGACTTCAAGCTCGGTTCCGACCTCGACGCGGTACTGCTTCCCGCCGGTCTCGATGACTGCGTACATGGGTCCTCAAGCGGTATCGGTGCGACGAAGCATCGGCGTGCCGCAGTGGGCATGGGGTGACGCCGGACCTGATCCGGGCGAGACGGGGGAGTGTAGATCGCGACGCTTCCACCCGTCAAACGCCCCTCCGCTCGATCCGGTGCCGGGGCCGCCGGGCGGGCTTGGCTACGCGGGCGACAACGGCTGGAGCAGGTCGCAGCACGAATCCCGTGCGCTCGACTGCGACAAGCGTCAGCGCCGGGCTGAACCGGGCAAGTGCGTCGACCACCTCCTCCGGCCGCCCGGACCCGAGTTCCTGATCGACAAGCAGCCGCATGGACAGGTTGACTGCGTCGTCCGAGGACTCCCCGAGCCGCAATTCCAGGATCAGTGGCCGCAGGTTGGCCGTTGCGCGTCCAACATCCCGACCGGGTCGCGGGATGACCGCTTCCGACAAGAGGGCACGGACCGCGCGCGCCACCGACGAGGATCCCGAGTCCCCATCGGCCGACCCTTCAACCCGGACCTCGACGAGGTAGTCGGCCGCCGTCACGAGCGACGGCAGGCTCGGCTCGCCCGCCCAGACATCGTGCGCGCTCACGAGCGTGTGACCGGCGGGCAGGAGCGGCTCGACGGACTCCCGGAGCCGTCTACGCGTGAGACGCCCGACGGGCAGCACCACGTCGAGGAGTTCCGCGCGCGAGGTCATTCCCACCGGGACCGGTGCCGCGAATGCGACCCGGGCGCGGCCGGCATCGCGCTCGTCGGGCGGTGGCTCGTCGCTCGCATCACGGGGCCGGGGAGCGTCGGGTGCGGCCGCAGCCACGAGGGCGTCCAGGATCGTGTTCCACGCCGCCGCCACGTCACGATGCAGCAGGTCGCGCCCGGCAGGACCCCGTGAAACGGTCAGACGCCAGCGCTGGCTCATGGGCGTCCGATGACAGCGGGCACGAGCATGTCTGGTAGTCTCGCCGAGGATGGAGGTTGACGCGCGATCAAGCGCGGACACGCAGGCCCCGAGCGCTTCGGGCCCGCTCGGAACGGCCCCGGCCCCGCCGCACGATCAGGCGGCGGCCCCGGCCCCGGGTCGGCCGGCAGGACTGCCCGCTCCCTCGCAACGCGCCGTCCTGATCATCGCCGCCGTGACCATCGCGGGCATCGTCCTCTGGATGGGTCGCGAAGCGCTCAGCCCGTTCGTGATCGGGCTGCTGCTCGTCTACCTGCTCAACCCGCTCGTCGAGCGGGTGACAAGCGTCGGCGTCCCGCGCTGGCTGGCCGTGCTGCTGGTCTACGTCGTCGTGACCTTCCTGGTGATCGAGGTGCTGACGCTCACGCTCGACCCACTGGTCGCGCAGATCAGCCAGTTCGTGACGGACCTGCCAGCGCTCTCGAGCGCCCTCAACGAGCAGCTCCAGCGCCTCGGGGAGATCTACCGCGGGCTCGCACTTCCGCCGGAGATCCGGGAATCGATCGATGCGGCATTCGCCGACCTCGGCGCACGGCTCGGCGGGCTGGTCTCGGCACTCCTCGTGCCCGTATTCGGGTCGGTGGCGGCACTCGTCAGCTCGGTGTTCGGGTTCCTGATCGTGCCGGTCTGGGTGTTCTACATCCTCAAGGACCGCCGACAACTCATCGGTGCCTTCGATCGCGCGCTGCCCGCGGAATGGCGCGAGGATGTCTGGACCGTGGCCCGCATCGTGCAGCGGGTCTTCGGCCAGTGGGTCCGGGCCCAGGTGATCCTGGGGCTGACCGTCGGCATCGCCACGTACGCCGGGCTGCTGCTGCTTGGCGCCGTGGTGGATCCGGTGTTCAGCCGGTTCGCGCTGTTCCTTGCCCTCGTTGCAGGCCTCTTCGAGCTGCTGCCGATCATCGGCCCCATCCTCGCAGCCATTCCAGCCGTTCTCCTCGCCGCGACCGCCGGGATCGAGGCGGTGATCGCCGCGTTCGGGCTCTACGTGCTGGTCCAGCAGGTCGAGAACAACCTGCTCGTGCCCAAGATCCAGGGCGACGCGGTGGAGCTGCACCCGAGCGCGGTGATGTTCGCCCTGGTGGTCGGCGGCGCGATCGGCGGGCTGCTCGGAGCGATCCTCTCCCTGCCGATCGCAGCTGCCGGGCGGAACGTCTACCGCTACCTCTACCGGCGGCTGGAACCAGATCCCGAGCCGCCGCCCGTCGCGGGCCGTGGGCTCGATGGAACACCCGGCCGCGGGACCGGGGGGCCGGCGAACCCATCCGGCGGCGCCCCGCCGGGCCACGGGGCGGGGGGCGACTCCGCTCTGGCGCCGGCGCCCGGATGAGCGATTCGTCCGACGCCTACAAGGTGCTCCAGGTCGACCCCGAAGCCGACCCCGAGGTCATCCAGGCCGCCTATCGCCGGCTTGCGCAGAAGTTCCACCCGGACCGGGCCGGCGCAGCCGGAACGCCCGAAGCGCAGGAAGCAGCACGACGGATGGTCGCCATCAATGCGGCGTGGGAGGTCCTGGGCGACGAGCGACGGCGGGCCGCGTATGACCGCCACCGGTCCAGTGTCGGTGGCGAAGTCCCGCCATCCGCGACGACGCCGGCGGGTTCGCCGCCGAATCCGGGCACGGGGCCACTGCCCGGCCACCGACCTCCATCGGCCGCAGTGACCTCAGATGGCGACCGGCTCACGTTCGGACGGTACGCGGGCTGGCGCCTTGAAGAGATCCTGCGCACGGACCCGGCGTACCTCGAGTGGCTTGATCGGACACCCGCAGGACGCCCCTACCGGGCCGAGATCGACGCACTTTTGCGCCGTGCCGGGGTACGTGGAGGGTCGGCGGGGCCATCGCGCGGGCTGCCTCGGCGGTCCTGACGGCGATCCGGCCGTCGGTCGGAGTCACGGCCTTGTCCCCGGTCTCGTGCGGCGTCACCACGACGTGCGTGGATGGTGGACGTTGATGCTCTGCAGCAGCCCGAGGCCCAGCGCAAGGCTGACCAGCGACGCGCCGCCGTGCGTGACGAACGGAAGCGGGATGCCCGTGATGGGCATCACGCCGAGCACCATGCCGACGTTGACGATCAGTTGGAAGAGGACCATGGACGCGATTCCTGCGCCCATCGCCAGGCCGAATGGGTCCTTTGACCGCCAGGCAGCGGCGAGCACGCGCCACAGGAGCGCGGCGAACAGCCCGAACACGACCAGCCCGCCGATGAACCCGAGCTCCTCGGCCAGGATCGCGAAGACGAAGTCAGTCGACTCGACCGGCAGCAGATCGAGGCGTCCCTGGGCGCTGTTGGTGAGGCCGGTGCCCATGAGGCCACCCGCGTGGACCGCGACCTGCGACTGCAGGAGCTGGAAACCCGAGCCCTGCGGGTCCGCCGCGGGATCGAGGAAGCTGAGGATGCGCTGCTTCTGGTAGTCGCGCAGCACATACGTCCAGAGGACAGGCAGCGCCGCCATTGCAAGTCCCCCGAGGAGCCCGAGCCAGCGAAGGCCGACGCCCGAGAGGAACAGCGTTCCAACGAGGATCGCCCCGAACACCAGCGACGTGCCGAGGTCCGGCTGCATCAGGACGAGCGCCGCCGACGGGGCGATCAGCGCACACGCGCCGAGAACCGTGACGAACGAGTCCAGCCGCCTTGACGGACTGGCGAGGTAGTTCGCGAGCACCACGACTGTCAGGATCTTGGAGAGCTCGCTGAATTGGAACTGGAGCGGACCGATCAGCACCCAGCGCTGCGTGCCCCCGACGCCGTCGCCGACAGCGAGGGTGACGACCAGGAGCGCCAGGTTGAGCGCGTAGAGCGGCCAGACGAATGTCCGCAGCCACGTGTAGTCGAAGGCGGCGGCAATCGTGAAGACGACCACGGCAATGCCGGCCCACATCAGGCCGCGCGTGAAGGTGGAGCCGCTGACCAGCGTGTCCGGCCCGCTGTTCGTGAACGCCATTGCCAGCCCGATGGCGACCAGCGCGGCAGCGTAGACCGTCAGTTGGATGTCGAACGCACGCCAGCGTGGCGCGGCCGGACGCGCCAGCCAGTCGTGGACACGAGTCGACTCGATCCGCAGGACGCCCATCAGGTCGGGCTCCGGGCCGCGCTCCCGGAACAGGTCCGGGCCCCGGTGGTGAGGTCGGCCTGCACGTCAGTTGCCCCCATAGAAATTGCCGCGCTCGAGGAGATCCGGGATGCGGTAGTCGTGGTCGATCCCGAAGTGGAGTTGCAGGTAGTACTTGACGATCTCGGTCGCCGCGTTGCCCACCGTGCGCGAGTCGTAGGCGAACGCGAGCACCATGAGCGGCGAGTCCGCGTTTCGGAAGCTGCCATTCGCCGCGTCCTGAGGAACGAAGCCGACGAACCAGGAGTGGAACGGCAGGCGTCCCTGGGCATCGCGCTGTCCGAACTCCGCCGTTCCGGACTTGCCGGCAACCTTGATCGGAAGATCAACGAGGTTGTAGGTGTGACGGATGGTCACGACCGTTCGGGCGGCCTCGCGCATCACGCGCAGCACATCGGGGTCCACGTCCATCACGTGGCGGACCCTGGGCTCGAACGGGCGCACGATGGTCCCGTCCGGCGCAATCACCTCGCGGACGACCTGCGGCTGGAACACGGTGCCGCCGTTGGCGAGAGCAGCGTAGGCTGTGATGAGCTGGATCGGCGTCACCGCGTCGTAGCCCTGGCCGATCCCGGCGTGGTAGACCTCGCCCGGATAGATGAGTTCGCCCAGCGTGTCGAGCTTCCATTGGTTGTCCGGCACGATCCCGGAGGCCTCGGCCGGAAGGTCGATTTCGGTGGGCGAACCGAACCCGTACTGGCGTGCCCAGTACGCCAGCCGGTCGATGCCGAGCATCCCGGCAACCTGATAGAAGAACGTGTCGCTCGAATGGCCGAACCCGCCGTAGATGTCGAGCGGACCCCAGCCCCGGCCGTTCCACTCCGGGTACCTGAACGACCCGATCGAGAGGTAGCCCCGGGTGATGAGCCGTGTGCGCTCGCTGATCTCCCCGTCGGCGAGGCCGCCGGTACCCGTGACCAGCTTGTAGGTGGAGCCGGGCGGAAAGTGCTCGCTGATGGCGTGATTGAGCAGGGGCTGGCCGGGATCGGCGAGGAGTTCCCGGTACCGCTCCGGCGAGATGCCACGGGCGAACTCGTTGTTGTTGTATGTCGGCAGGCTGACCAGCGCGAGCACCTCGCCCGTCTGAGGGTTCATCACGATCACGACACCGCGTCTGAGCCCGGCCTCGGCCATCCCCCAGCGCAGCGCCTTCAGCGCAAGGCCCTGCTGGCGCGTGTCGATCGTCAACTGGATCGAGTTCCCGGGCAGCGCGTCCGCGACTGTCCCGAGGATCTGGATCCGCCGGCCCGATGCGTCGCGCTCGACGCGCTGCTGGCCGTACACGCCGCGCAGATCGCGCTCATATGTGGCCTCGACGCCCGCTCTTCCGATCACATCGTCTGGCAGGTAGCCCGCTGCCTTGAGGCGCGCCAACTCAGCGGGGGCGATGGCGCTCGTGTAGCCAAGGACCTGGGCGAACAGCTCGCCGGCAAGGTAGTCGCGGTGGGACTCGACCACCACCTCCACCCCGGGCAGCACCGAGCGCTCCTCGGTGATGAGTCGAGCCGTGGCCTCGGGAACGTCCGAAGCGATCCGGACGAGATCGAAACGGGAGCCGGCACTGGCGTCGATGCGACGGTTCACCTCGCCGGTCGTGAGGCCGAGCAGCCCCGAGAGCCGCATGACCACCGGTTCCCGAAGCGACAGCGGCAGATCGGCGGGACGGATCCGCACCGTATACGTGGGAACGTTGGCCACCAGGACGCGTCCTGCCCGGTCGTAGATCAATCCCCGGCTCGATCGGATCGCCTCAAGGGCGACGATCGTTCCACGCGCGGCGGCCTGCGAGCGTCCACCGTCGAGCAACTGCATCCACGCCAATCGGCCGACAAGAACGCTCACGGCGATGGCGATGACCAGGCCGAAGGCGAGGAATCGGCTGGCCGATGGTCTGCGGGCCGTCACCCCTGGACCGAGGTCGAGCGGGTGGCGCAGCGGCCATGAGCGCTGTCGCGGCCCTCCGACCAGCGCACTCATCGATCCAGCCGCTTTCGTGCTGGGGGGCGTCGCGCGCGGAACCATGACGTGATGACGCCGACCAGGGCGCCCAGCAGCGCGTCGTAGAACGCCCTCGGCAGGATCGTACCGGGCAGGTCTCCGATCGGGACCGGACCGCGAACGGCGGAGTACGTGACCATGAACAGCACCGCACCGACCAGGCTGAGGACGAAGGTTGCGATCGCAGGACCGGCCAAGCGTGCGGGTTCAAGGAACCGGGCAGCGACCGCGGCCAGACCGACGCAGGCGAGCAGGACGAACGGTGTGGACCCGAGTGGCCGTGCGGCGAGAACGTCGAGCATCAACCCGCCAACGAAGGCCCAGACCAGGCCGCCTTCGAGCCCTGCGACAAGGGTCCAGGCCACTGCGAGGACAAGGACGAGATCTGGTTGCACCCCACCGATCCGGAGGTAGGGGATGATCGTCAACTCCAGAAGGGCGGCCACGGTTGCGCCGATCGCGGCCACTGCCAAGCTCATGCCGAACGGTCCCCTCGGCCCCGGGCCAGGGTCGCCCGCCCGAGCCCGAGCGCTGGCGACGATCGATTGCGGCAGCCGGTTCGAGTATACCCGCGCCGGTGCCCTGACCTGTACGCGCCCTGGCTCAGGTTTCGGTAACGCGTCAGCGGCCGGCGCTGTCCCTTCCACGTGACGTTTCACGTGAAACGTATCCCCCTACCAGCGCCGGACCGGCATGCCGGGCCGCCGGACTCCGATGCGAGGACGGCGTTCGCAGCCCTGGTGCAGTCCTGGTGCAGTCCTGGTGCAGTCCGCGTGCATTCGAGGACAAGCCCCAGTGAAGCCGAGCCTGCCATGCTTGCGCGTGAACCAGCCGGGTGTCGCGCCGAATACGCCGACTGTCGGCCCCTCGATCGCCCGCCCAGCTCCGGAGGCCCACGCTGCGAAATGCTAGAATCTGCGCTGTGAGCGCGGTCCGAGCGGTGACCTGAGTGGGCCAGACGGTCGCCTGCGCCAACCAGAAGGGCGGCGTCGGGAAGACGACCACGGTGGTCAATCTCGGCACGTACCTGGCCCTACTCGGTGAGCGGGTCCTGATCGTCGATGCCGACTCGCAGGGGAACGCGACCAGCGGCCTGGGCATCGACAAGAGCGGGCTTGAGCGGTCCCTCTACGACGCCATCGTCGGTGATCTGACGCTCGCCGAGGTGATCGTCCCGACGGGGATCGAAGGCCTCGACCTCGTGCCCGCAGGCGCAGCGCTCGCCGGCGCGGAAGTCGAACTCACGCCACTGCCGCAACGCGAGCGACGCCTCGCTCACCTCGTCCACGACATCGCTCCGGAGTACGACCACGTTCTGCTCGATTGCCCACCCTCCCTCGGGCTGCTCACGGTGAACGCACTCACCGCAGCCGACTCGGTGCTGATCCCGATTCAGTGCGAGTACTACGCACTCGAGGGCCTGACCCAATTGATTGCGACGCTGAACCTGATCCGGGACCACCTCAATCCGTCGCTCGTGATCACGGGTGTCCTGCTGACCATGTACGACGGTCGCACCAACCTCTCCTCGGAGGTCGCCGCCGAGGTTCGACGCCATCTCGGCGATCGGGTCTACCGGAGCGTGATTCCGCGCAGCATTCGATTGGCTGAGGCGCCCAGCTTCGGTCGGCCGATCGCCGTGTATCGCGAGGACTCCAAGGGTGCCCAGGCCTACCGCGACCTGGCGCTCGAGTTCCGCGAGCGAGCCCGCGAAGCCCAGGGCCATCGGCCGCCTGGCCAGGAACCTGCGCCCTTTGTCGGAGGTGCCGTCGCATGACTGCAGCACGTTCCGCCGGCACGGGGCGCACCGAACGCACTGGCGCGCTGGGACGCGGCCTCGCCGCACTGATTCCGCAGCGCAGCGTCGCCAACGGTCTGGTGGAGATCCCCCTGGCGCGGATCCGTCAGAACCCCCACCAGCCGCGCCGGCGCGTCGACGAGGCGCGCCTTGCTGAGCTCGCGGCCAGCATACGCGAGCACGGGGTGATTCAGCCCATTCTGGTCACCGAGGCGCTCGACGGATATCAGCTCGTCGCCGGTGAGCGGCGCGTGCGGGCAGCCAAGCTTGCCGGACTGGACCGGGTTCCGGCCGTGATCCGGCAGCTTGCCGACCGCGACCAGCTCGAGCTGGCGATCGTTGAGAACGTGCAGCGCGACGACCTCAACGCGATCGAGGAAGCGCACGCCTATCGCCAGTTGATCGACGAGTTCGGCTTCACTCAGGACCAGGTGGCCGCGCGGATCGGGCGCGCACGGCCCACGATCACCAACACGCTGCGGCTCCTCGAGCTGGTCGTTGCCGTCCAGGACGCAGTCGCCGTCGGCCGCGTCAGCGAGGGCCATGCGCGCGCCCTGGCCGGCCTTCCGGAGACCCAGCAGCGCCACGTGCTCGAGGTCATCGAGCACGACGCGCTCTCGGTGCGCCAGACCGAGGAGCTTGCGCGGCGGCTCCGCGAAGCGGGTGCCGCAAGGTCGAAGCCGACGCGCCAGAAGCGAACTGATGCCGACCTCGAGCGCGTCGAAGAGGAGCTCCGCCAGGCGCTCGGCACCAAGGTCAGCCTCGCCCGATCACGTCGTGGTGGCCGGATCGTGATCGAGTACTACAGCGAGGAAGAACTGGCGCGTCTGTACGAACGCCTGACCGGGAGTGTCGCGTGAGCGAGGAGGCCGTGCGCACGCCGCCAGGCGCCCCATCCCAGCCGGATGGTCAAGCCAACGGCCGCAAGGCGCGATCGCGTGCACCCGCGAGCGATTACACCGCCGCCAGCATCCAGGTCCTGGAGGGGCTCGAGGCGGTTCGGCGCCGGCCGGGCATGTACATCGGCTCGACCGACGGCCGTGGCCTGCACCACCTCGTGTGGGAGGTCGTCGACAACTCGATCGATGAGGCCATGGCGGGCCATGCCACGCGCATCGACGTGACGATCTCGGTCGACGGCTCGGTCACCGTCCAGGATGACGGGCGCGGCGTGCCCGTTGGCAAGCACTCGACCGGGAAGGACGCTCTCGAGGTCGTGCACACCGTGCTTCACGCCGGCGGCAAGTTCGGCGGGGGCGGCTACAAGGTCTCCGGCGGTCTCCACGGCGTCGGTGTATCGGTCGTCAACGCGCTCTCGGAGCACCTGCGCGTGGAATCCGCGCGCGACGGACAGGTCTGGGCGCAGGAGTACGTCCGCGGGAAGCCCATCACGAGCGTGACGAAGGTCGGGCCGGCCCAGGGCCGGCGAGGCACCAGGACGGTCTTCCGTGCCGATCCCGAGGTGTTCGAGACGCTCGACTACTCGTTCGACACGATCGCCCAGCGGCTGCGCGAGTCCGCGTATCTGAACAAGGGCGTCTGGATCCGGTTCGTGGACGAGCGCAGCGATCGGGAGCGGTCCTTCTACTTCGAGGGCGGCCTGATCTCCTTTGTCCGGCACCTGAACCGGACCCGGGAGGTGCTTCACCAGCGACCGATCTATGTCGACCAGAAGGTCGGCCAGACGGCGATCGAGGTGGCCTTCCAGTACAACGACTCGTACGTCGAGAACCTGTTCACCTTTGCGAACAACATCCACACCGTCGACGGGGGGACGCACCTGACGGGCTTCCGGGCCGCGTTGACGCGCTCTCTCAATGAGTACGCGCGTCGGGCCGCAATCCTCAAGGACAACGACGCGAACCTCTCGGGCGACGACGTCAAAGAGGGGCTCACGGCCGTCATCAGCGTGAAGCTCGTCGAGCCGCAGTTCGAGGGCCAGACGAAGGCGAAGCTCGGCAATGCCGAGATCAAGGGCCAGGTCGAGGCCGCGGTCGCCGACGGGATTGCGCAGTACCTGGACGAGAACCCCGGCGACGGCCGCAAGATCATCGAGAAGTGCCTCACGGCCGCGCGTGCCCGCGAGGCCGCCCGGAAGGCGCGGGATCTTGTCATCCGCAAGGGCGCGCTCGACGGCATGGCCCTCCCGGGCAAGCTCGCGGACTGCCAGGAGCGCGACCCGGCAAACGCGGAGCTCTACATCGTCGAAGGGGACTCCGCCGGCGGCTCGGCCAAGCAGGGCCGCGACCGCCGCTTCCAGGCCGTCCTGCCCCTGCGCGGAAAGCTCCTCAACGTGGAGAAGGCCCGCCTCGACAAGATCCTGTCCAGCGAGAACGTCCGCCCGCTGATCATCGCGCTCGGGGCGGGCATCGGCGACAGCTTCGACATCGCGAAACTGCGCTATCACCGCGTGATCATCATGACCGACGCCGACGTCGACGGTGCCCACATCCGGACGTTGTTGCTCACCTTCTTCTACCGCCACATGCCGCAGGTCATCGAGAGCGGCTACCTCTACATCGCCCAGCCGCCGCTGTATCGCGTCAGCACCGGCAAGGTGACCCGCTACGCCCAGAGCGAGGCGCAGCGGGAGCGGATCATCCGCGAGTTCAATGTCAAGAGCCTGAGCGTCCAGCGGTTCAAGGGGCTCGGCGAGATGAACGCCGACCAGCTGTGGGAGACCACGATGAACCCGCAGACGCGGACCCTCCTGCGCGCCGAGATCGAAGATGCCGTGGTTGCCGACGAGGTGTTCACGACCCTGATGGGCGAGCGTGTCGAGCCGCGCAAGGACTTCATCAAGACCGAGGCTCGGAAGGTCCGGCTCCTTGACGTCTGAGGTCCTGCGCCGGCCACCGGCTGGCCCCGGTTCCGGCGCGGTCAACTTCGAGATCGCCCCCCACAATTGCTTCGCCTGCGGTGAGCTCAACGAGCACGGCCTGCAGTTGCGGTTGCACCTCGCGGGACGCGGAAGCTGGACCGAGATCGTGGTTCCCGAGCGGTTCGAGGGCTGGCAGGGCATCGCGCACGGGGGGATCCTCGCCACCATCGCCGATGAGGTGATGGCCTGGTCGCTGTTCACCGACGAACGTGTCGGGCTGACGGCCCGCCTCGCCGTCGACTTCAGACGGCCGGCGCCGGTCGGCAGGACGATTCGCGCGGATGGGTGGATCCAGGACCAGCGCCGGCTGCGCTACGACACGGCCGCCCGGATCGTCGACGTCGAATGTGGCGACGTGCTGGCCGAGGCGACCGGCGTCTACGTGGCCGCGCCACCGCGCCGAGCCCGCGAACTCCGCGATCGCTACGGGATCCGGACGCGCGCCCTGACGGAAGACACGCCGTGACCAGCGCGATCACCCTGGCCGCGCGCCAGTTCGTCGCGGAGCACCTGGACGAGGCTGCGGCGCTCGGGCGCGAGCTGGCCGACCTCATTGACGACCCCGAGGCATTCGTGCGGCGCCTAGACGCCGGACTCGCGTCGCTTGCCGATCCGGCCTACCGCGAGGGCCAGGGCCGTGTGGCACCCGGCCTGGGCAATCGGCTCGGCGTCCGCAGCCCGCTGCTGGCCGCGATGGGGCGTGGGTTGCGCAGTGCCTCACGGCAGGCCAACAGCGTCAGCCTGCTGCTCCTCGCGGACCGACTCCTGCGGGGTTCCACCGACCTCGAGGATCGATTGCTTTCGTTCGAGCTCCTCGAGCGCACCGTCGAGCGCGATCCGGAGCGGACCTGGCAGCTGCTTCGCGACGCCGCCAGCCGGGCGGGCGAATGGATCACCGTCGATTCGCTCGCCCGGCCCTATGCCCGCGGGATCCTGGCCGAACCGGTCCGGTGGGCGGAGATCGAGCAGCTTGCCTACTCGTCGTCGCGCTGGGAGCGCCGGCTCGCGGGCTCGACGATCGCCACGATCCCGTTCGTGGACCGAGCGGCGGGTCGCCGGCCCGAGGTCGCGGTCCGGGCGCTGGCGGTCATCGGCAACCTGGTCGGGGATGGCGAACCGGACGTCCAGAAGGCGCTCTCCTGGGCGCTGCGCTCGCTCGCGCTCCTCGATCGCGAGGCGGTCACCGCGTTCATCGAGCGCGAGACCGACCGCGCTGTGGAGGGGTCGGATGGCAACCGCGCGTGGGTGATCCGGGACGCGCTGACCGCGGTGGACGATGCGCGCGCGGCGCACCTGCGGACTCGCCTCGGCGGGATCCGGCGCCGTCCCGGCGGCCCGTCGACCTCTGACGCATGGGCCATCGCGTCGGCCTTCTGGGGCGCCAACCCTGATCTTCGTGGCGTTCGATCGGCGCAGGGAACGCGCCAGGCGGTGGGAGGGATTCGTCCGTGAGCGCGCGCTACCCGTCGACCGTCATGGTCTCCGTCGTCTGCCCGTGGAATGAGCGCAACGAGCTCGACGAGAAGGTCTTCCGCGAGGCGATTCGGTTCACCCGCTCGGCCGACTTCCGCCACATCTACGTCTTCGGGACCGCCGGCGAGGGCCACGCGGTGGACATGGCCAGGTTCAGGCGCGTGGTCGAGGTCTTCGGCGACGAGCTCCTCGGCACCGATGCACGGCCGATGGTCGGCGTGATCGCGATGTCCGTACCGCTCGTGCTCGAGCGGCTACGAATCGCCCACGACCAGGGCTTCCGCGAGTTCCAGATCTCGCTTCCGTCGTGGAGCCCCCTCGGGGATGAAGAGGTGTTCGCCTTCTTCCGCGAAGTGTGCGGCTCGTTCCCGGACTCCACGTTCATGCACTACAACTCGGCCAAGACCGGCCGGGTCCTGTCCGGCAGCCACTACCGGCGGCTGGTGGAGGAGAATCGCAACCTCGCCGCCACCAAGCACATGGCGGGCGATCTGGCCAGCGTGGCAAGCGTGGTCCGCGACGCGCCGGAGCTGATGCACTTCCTGACCGAGCAATCGGTGGCATATGGCTCGCTGTTCGGTGAGTGCGCGATCCTGGGCACCTTCGGCGCGCTGGCCCCCAAGCGCGAGTGGGACCTGCTCGCGGCAGTCCGGGCCGGTCGCCATCACGAGGCCGCCGCGATCGGCTCCTGGTTCGAGCGGGTGTCGCACGACCTGTTCGACTCACTGATGGTGGACCGCCGCCCTGACGGGGCCTACGACAAGACCATCCTCAAGCTGGTCCTCCCGCAGTTCCCGCTGCGGATGCTGCCGCCCTATCGCTGCATCAGCGACGAGGAGTTCTCCAGCGCGCTGGCGATCCTCCGGGCTCGCTATCCCGACCACGACGAGCCGTGGGGCGCCGGGCCGACGGGGGTCGGACGGATGCCTGAGGCCATGGGGATGACGCGATGACCGACGACGTCGGCAACATCCAGGCGGTCCGCATCGAGGACGAGATGCGGGTCAGCTACCTCGACTACGCGATGAGCGTGATCGTGTCGCGCGCCCTGCCGGACGTCCGCGACGGCCTCAAGCCCGTCCATCGCCGGATCCTCTACACAATGGGTGAGATGGGGCTCTCGGCCACCAGCTCGTACCGCAAGTGCGCGGCCATCGTCGGCGAGGTGATGGGCAAGTACCACCCGCACGGCGACGTGGCCCTGTACGACGCCCTTGTCCGGCTCGCCCAGGACTTCTCGATGCGCTATCCACTCGTGGACGGCCAGGGCAACTTCGGCTCGGTCGACGGCGACTCGGCCGCGGCGATGCGCTACACGGAGGCGCGCCTGACGGGCATCGCCGCAGAGATGCTCGCCGACATCGACAAGGAGACGGTCGACTTCGTCGACAACTACGACGGAACGCAGAAGCAGCCCGACGTCCTCCCCGCCCGCTTGCCGAACCTGCTGGTGAATGGCTCCTCGGGCATTGCCGTCGGCATGGCCACGAACATCCCGCCCCATCACCTGGGCGAGATCGTGGACGCCACGGTCGCTCTGATCGACAACCCGGAGATCACGTCGGACGACCTCTGCGGATACGTGCTCGGGCCCGACTTCCCGACCGGCGGCACGATCTTCCGCTTCGAGCAGCAGCGCAACCCGTTGACGGGCGAGAACGAACGCATCGACGCCATCCGCGCCATGTACGCCCACGGCCGTGGCCGGGTCGTGGTCCGGGCGCAGGTGGCCTTCGAGGAGGTCCGCAGCGGCCGGATGGCGATCGTCGTCACCGAGCTCCCCTACCAGGTCAACAAGGCCGCCCTGCTCGAGAAGATCGCGGAGCTCGTCACGGGCAAGCGCCTCGAGGGCGTGGCGGATCTGCGCGACGAGTCGGACCGCGACGGCATGCGCATGGTCATCGAGATCAAGCGCGACTCGAACCCGCACAAGGTGCTGAACAACCTGTTCAAGCACACCGCGATGCAGATGACGTTCAACCTCAACATGCTCGCCCTCGTCGACGGCCAGCCGCAGACCCTGCCGCTCAAGTCGGTGCTCCAGCACCATATCGACCATCGGCGCGAAGTCGTGCGAAGGCGGACCGAGTTCGACCTGGGCAGGGCACGGGCGCGGGCTCACGTCCTCGAGGGCCTCAAGATCGCCCTCGACCACCTGGACGCGATCATCACCCTGATCCGGCAGTCGGCCGACGTCGACACCGCGCGAGCCAACCTGATGTCGGGCTTCGAGCTCTCCGAGATCCAGGCGCAGGCGATCCTCGACATGCGCCTCGCGCGCCTGGCCGCCCTCGAGCGCAAGAAGATCGAGGACGAGTACCTGGAGGTCATCCAGCTGATCGCGGAGCTCGAGGACATCCTCGCCAGCCCCGCTCGCGTCCTCACGATCATCAAGAACGAACTGGCCGAACTCAAGCGCAGGTACGCGGGCGATCGCCGCACGCGCGTCCAGGACGACGCCAGCCGCGAGATGACCGACGAAGACCTGATCGCCGACGAGGACGTCGTGATCACGATCAGCGGCCGCGGCTACATCAAGCGCCAGCCGGTCGCCTCCTACCGCCGACAGCACCGCGGCGGCAAGGGAATCATCGGCCACGTCACGCGGGAGGAGGATGCGGTCGAGCATCTGCTCGTGGCGAACACGCACGACTGGGCCCTCTTCTTCACCAACCGCGGTCGCGTGTTCAGCTCCAAGGTCCACCACATTCCCGACGCCAGCCGCCAGGCGAAGGGCATTCCGATCATCAACCTCGAGGGCGTGCAGGTCGAGTCGGGCGAAGTGCCGATGGCCACGATCACGCTGCCCAACTTCAAGCCGGGGACGTTCCTGGTCCTCGCCACCCGCAAGGGCGTCATCAAGAAGACACCGCTCGAGCAGTTCGAGAAGGTCCGCTCATCGGGGATCCGCGCGATCATCCTCAACGGCGACGACGAGCTGGCCTGGGTGGACGTGTCGTCCGGCATGGACGACGTGATCATCGCGACGGCGCAGGGCAAGCTTGCCCGCTTCTCCGAGAGCGAGGTCCGCGCGATGGGCCGGGACTCGGCGGGCGTCATCGGCATCCGACTTGCCCGCAAGGGCGACGCCGTGGTCGGCATGAGCGTGGTCCAGCCCGACGCGGATCTGCTCGTGCTCACGGAGACCGGGTACGGCAAGCGGGTTGCGCTGACCGAGTTCCGCCGCAAGCATCGCGGCGGCCAGGGCGTGGGACTCATCGCCCTGGAGGGCCGCAAGACCGGCGACGTCGCGGCGGTCCAGCAGGTGCGCGAAACGGACGAGGAACTCCTCTTGATCAGCGCCGGCGGCCAGGTCATCCGGACCGAGACGCAGTCGATCAACCGCTACTCGCCCGGCGCGCGCGGGGTGATCGTGATGCGGCACTCGGAGGGCGACCGCGTGGTCGGCATCGCCGCCTTCCGGGCCGGGCTGGCGGAGCGCGAGAGCATCGGCGACAATGACGGCCCCGGCGAGAGCCCGACGCCGTCGCCCCGCAACGGTCCCGACGCGTGACGGCTCGAAGCCAGCAGGAGGCGGCCGTGTACGCAGACCAGTTCGACGTCTACACCGGCAACGCCAATCCTGAGCTCGCTCGCAAGATCTGCCGGTACCTCAACGTCGAGGTCGGGCGCGCCGAGGTGTTCCAGTTCGCGAACGAGAACATCTTCGTCAAGATCCTCGACAACGTCCGCGAGAAGGACGTCTTCATCGTCCAGCCGACGTGCCACCCGGTGAACCAGTCGATCATGGAACTGCTGATCATGATCGACGCCTTCAAGCGCGCGAGCGCCGGGCGGATCACGGCGGTCGTGCCGTATTACGCCTACGGCCGCTCGGACAAGAAGGACCAGCCGCGGGTCCCGATCACGGCGCGCCTGATCGCCGACATGATCACGGTGGCCGGGGCCGACCGCCTGCTCACGATGGACCTGCACCAGGGCCAGATCCAGGGCTTCTTCAACATCCCCGTCGACGAGCTGACGGCCGTCCACCTGCTCTCGA
>VGPE01000032.1 GCA_016875645.1 Chloroflexota bacterium | reverse complement strand
GCTGGCGGCGACCCTCGCAGTCGTCGGGCCCCTGCTGCTCGCGCCGGCGTTGCTGCTGGTCCTGCCCGAACTCGTCGGGGGCAACGTGAGCCTGCTCATCGCCCTCGCCATCGTCGCCGGCTTCCGCTGGCCCGCGACGTGGTCCTTCGTGCTGCTGACCAAGGTCACGCCCGGGATCGGCCTGCTCTGGTTCGCCGTTCGACGGGAATGGCGGTCGCTCGCGATCGCGCTGGTCGCGACGGCGGCGATCGTCGCGGTCTCGGCCCTGCTCGCGCCGCAGGCGTGGCGCGACTGGTTCGGCGTTCTCGCCGGCAACGTCGGATCTCCGGTCACCTCCGGCTCCTTCCCGGTGCCGTTCATCATCCGGATCCCGATTGCCCTGGCCCTGATCGTGTGGGGCGCCCGGACCGACCGGCGCTGGGTGCTGCCGGTCGCGGCGCTCCTGGCGCTGCCGGTGATCTGGTACGGCAGCCTGTCCCTGCTGATCGGCGTGGTGCCGCTGCTCCGCGGGCGCTGGCACGATTGGAACTGGTCGGCCGGCGTTTCGCTTCTGCGCCGACGCGTCGCGCAGCCGTCGACGCCGAGAGGGGGTGCGCAGCGGGCGTGACCGAACGCGCGATTCAGCGCTCGATCGGCCCCGTCACGCTGAGCCCCCGCTCCCGCTCGAGGAGCTTGCTCAGGAACGCCTGCGTCCGTGCCTGGGCAGGGGCACGGAAGATGTCGCTGGGGCGCCCGGTCTCCACGACCCGCCCCTCGTCCATGAAGATGACTTTGTCGCCGACATCACGCGCGAAGCCCATCTCGTGGGTGACAACCAGCATCGTCATCCCCTCGAGCGCGAGTTGGCGCATCACCCCGAGCACCTCGCCGACCAGTTCGGGGTCAAGCGCGGATGTGACCTCGTCGAACAGCATCACCCGCGGCTGCATGGCCAGCGCTCGCGCAATGGCCACGCGCTGCTGCTGGCCGCCCGACAGGCGGGCCGGGTGCTCGTTGAGCTTGTCCGACAGACCCACCTTGGCGATGAATCCCTCGGCGATCTCGCGCGCCTGATTGCGCGGCAGCTTGCGGACCTTGAGCGGCGCCAGCATCACGTTCTCCAGCACGGTCATGTGCGGGAACAGGTTGAAATGCTGGAACACCATGCCGATCTCCTGGCGCATCTGCTCGAGGGTTGCGCGCTCGGGCTGCTTCTCGCCCGGTCCCGGCACATCCGCAGTCCCGCGCGCAAGGAGCTCGCCGTCGACATGGAGCTCGCCGTGCTCGAAGGCCTCCAGCCGGCAGATGCACCGCAACAGCGTGCTCTTGCCGGAGCCGCTCGGGCCGATCACGACGAGCACGTCGCCCTGGTTCACTGCGACCGAGACGTCGCGTAGCACCTCGAGGGTGCCGAAGCGCTTCCACAGGCCGCGCGTCTCGACCATGGTTCGTGGCGCGGCCGTCGCCTCTACCGTCATCGTCCCTCCAGCCCTGGTGCTCATCGACCAGCGCGACCGGGGCGCGCACCGCGCTCACTGGCCTTGTAGCGTCGTTCGATCGCGCCCGCGACCACTCCGATCGGGTAGATCACGACAAAGTAAATGACCGCCACGACCGTCCAGACCTCGACAAACCGGCCGGTCGGCACCGATACCAGCGACGCCTTGTACGTCAGCTCGGCAACCGAGATCCCGGCCACGATGGCAGTCCCCTTCAGCAGCAACATGGTGTTCGCCGCGAATGGCGGGATGATCACCTTGACGGCCTGCGGCGTGATCACCGAGAGGAACGCGTCGCGCCGGCTGAGCCCGAGTACGTGGGCCGCGTCCCACTGGCCTCGCTCAATGGCCAGGATCCCGCCCCGGAACATCTCGCCGAAGTAGGCCCCCGTGTTGAGCCCGAGCGAGAGGATGCCCGCGGTCAGCGGATCGATGTCGAAGTAGGGCACGAACCCGCGAATGACGGCAGGCAGCGAGAAGTTGATCCAGAACATCTGCACGAGGAGCGGTGTGGTCCGGAAGAACTCCGTGTAGATGAGAGCAGGACGCGCCAGCATCGCGCGTCCCGAGAGACGCGCGAGCGCCAGCACGATCCCGACACCGGTCCCGATGATCATCGATGAGACGGTGAGCAGGAACGTGATGAGCAGGCCGTTGAGGAGATCCGGCAGGAAACGGAGGACGGGTCCCAGGTCGAACATCAGCCCGGTCGCCCGCTCACGTCCTGAGCCAGCGCTGGAGCCGCCGTTCTTGAGCCAGGCCGGTGAGCGGCGGCCGGGCTCATAGCGGCTGGATCGCAGCTTGGCGATGATGCCCTCGAGGCCCTGCTGCGCCGCGGCCTCGTAGAAGGCCCGGCCCTCGGCCACGAGATGTCCCGCGTATTTCACCCGGTGCTGTTCGCGCAGCACGCTGCGCAGGAGGCGCTTTCGATCTTCCAGCGGAACGTGCAGCAGGGAGCGTCCGTCGAGGCGCAACAGGTCGAACGCCTGGTAGACCAGCGGCTCCTCGATCGCTTTCCGCGCTCGTGTCCGGCGGCCGCCCGCCTCCTGGAGCAGTCCGAAGTCGGGCCGGCCGTCGGGGCCGATCGCCACCACCTCGCCGTCCACGATGGCCTCGCGCGCATCGATCCAGGTCGGCGGCGAAAGGAAGTCCCCGAAATACGCCGCGCCGTCCTTGCCGTTGCGGGTCCAGAGCCGGACCGTCCCGTCGCGCACGACCGCCTCGATGCGGTAGCCGTCCCACTTGATCTCGTACAGCCAGTCCGGATCCGAGAAGGGCCGATCGGTGAGCGTCGCCAGCATCGGCGCGATGAAGTCGGGCGTCGGTTCGGGAACGGCGGCCGCCAGGTCGATCTCGGCGTCCGCGGCCGGCGCCCGGCTGACCCAGACCGCGTCCCGCCTCGCCTTGACGTCGTCGTTGGTGCGACCGGTCTTGACCGACCGCGGGTGATCCTCAGCGTCCCATCCGGCGCTCGCGGCTTCATCGCGCTTCTTGATGAGGAGCCACGGGTCACCCTCGCCCTCCTCGCCCGACGCGCGGCGGCGCTCCGCACGGCCGGTGCGCACGATGGTGTACCGCCCGCTCAGCTTCTCCCCGTGCAGGCGGAACTTGAGCTCCCCGTCGTGGACGGCTGGGCCCGGGTCCGGGGTCTCGTCCTCGGGCTCCCAGATCCCCCAGTCCCAGACGATGACATCGCCTGCGCCATATTGGCGGGCCGGGATCACTCCCTCGAAGTCGAAGTACTCGAGCGAATGGTCCTCGACGTGGACGGCCATGCGCCGCACTGCCGGGTCGAGGGTCGGGCCCTTCGGGACCGCCCACGACACCAGGACGCCGTCGATCTCGAGGCGGAAGTCGAAGTGGAGGCGAGTCGCGCGGTGGCGTTGGACGACGAATCGCCGCCGGCCACGGGGCGGCTGCGAGACGGCCCGCTGCGCGGCCTCGGACGGATCGCCGGCGGGCTCCGGCGTCTTGCCGAAATCGCGCTTGGCCTGATAGCGGGTGAGCGGGGCCGCCTGCCCGGCTCGGGGTTCGGGCGCGCTGCCGCTTCGGCGACGGGGCACCAGGGGTCCGGTCAGGCGCTCTTGCGCCGCCGGGCGGCCGGTCGCGCCATCTCTTCGGCTTCCTCGTCCGCTGCACGCTTGGCAGGCTTGCGCGCGGACGTTGCGGCTGCACGGCTCGGCGCCGCGCGTTCGTCCGCCGCCTCATCTTTGCCGCGGGATCCACCGCTCCTGGCGGCCGACGCAGACTTCGCCTTCGCTCGCGCTGCGGTGACCGACACCGGGCGGGCACCGTCG
Source organism: Chloroflexota bacterium (assembly GCA_016875645.1). Taxonomy (GTDB): domain Bacteria; phylum Chloroflexota; class Limnocylindria; order Limnocylindrales; family CSP1-4; genus VGPE01. The sequence continues at coordinate 13,900 of VGPE01000032.1, read as the reverse complement.
TCGCGCGCCTTCCGCGTGGCCTCGACGCTGGCCTGGAGCGCAGCCATGAGATCGACGAGACTGCCCGCTTGCGGCTGGGCCGGCGCCTCGACCTCCTTGCCCTCCACCTTCGCCTCGATGACTCGCATCACCGCTTCCTTGTACTCGTCGCGGTACTGCGTGGGATCGAACTCCTCCGTCATCGCTGCGACCAGCTGCTCGGCCATCGCCCGCTCTGCCGCCCGGAACTCGGGCTCCTCCTCGGGCAGGTCCAGCTCGGCGAGGCTCTTGATCTCGTCGGGCCAGTGGATCGTCGTGAGAAGCATGGTTCTTCCGAACGGGTCCAGGGCGGCAAGGTGCTCACGATCACGGAGTGCGATCTTGCAGATTGCCGTGAGGTCCTTGTCGGCGAGGACCGACTTGAGGAGGGCGAAGGCCTTGCGCCCGATCGGATCGGGCTCGATGTAGTACGCCTGCTTGACGAATCGGGTGGCCCGATCGCCCTGCCCGTCGCGCGGCACGAACTGGTGGATCTCGATTGAGCGAACCGTGGCCAGCGGGACGTTCTCGAGGTCGGCCTCCTCGATCACCACGTACTGATCCGGCGCCCACTCATAGCCGCGGACCGTCTCGGTCCGCGGGATGATCTTCTCGTCCTCCGGACACCAGACCTTCATGTTGATCCTGGCGAGATCCTTCGCGTGGAGCAGGTTGAAGCGGACGGTGGCCTTCGAGTCGGTCGCCGTGTAGAGCTTGACCGGGATGGTGACGAGGCCGAACTGGATGGCCCCCTTCCAAATCGAGCGCGCCATGACGTCCTCGCTTCAGCGCCCCGCTTCACCGCTCCGCGGGCGGGGCCAGTGGCTGACGATAGCACCACGATCCAGTCGCCTCGCTCGAGCGACGGGCGATTCGGGCTGCGGACGCGTGTGGATGCGGGCCACGGCGTGCCCCGGCCCATGGTGTCGAGCCCGAGCGCGGGCCGCGGCGCGCCGAGGGCAAGGCGCCGGCGAGCACGTGAGCGAGCGCACTCGGGGTGCGTGAGCGAACGCGCGCAGGCGGCAACGCCGCCATCGGCGTGCCCCGGCCCGCGCTACCTGCGGGAGTCGACGGCGGCCCGGACCGCCTTCAGCTCCGCTTCCGCCTCGCAGACGCGGGCGACGATCATGTCGCGCATCTCGTCGAGTGCGTCCGAAACACCCTTCGCCGTCCCGCTGATCGATGTGAGCTGCGTCTTGAGCCGGCGGATGACCTCCAACTGCTCGCGGATGCCCGTGAGCGCGCCCGCGATGGCGGCGGCATCCACCTCGACCTCCGTTTCACGGAGCGTTGCGAGGGCGAGCAGGCGGGCGAGTCGCAGCGCGGCCTCCAGCGCCGCCGGCTCCGGATGCTCGGGATCAAGCACGCAGTAGACGTCACCCGCCCGTACGTCGAAGGGCGCGATGCCGGCCGGGGCGTGGAGCGGCGTGAAGACCACGAGGCCGACGGCCGCGGCGCGATTGGTCTTGGCCTCGCGCAGTTCGTCACGCATCAATCGACCGCTGACCACGCGGTCCTTCGCCTCGATGACCACCCGCAGGTCGGCACCCCGGGTGAGCTGCGGATTGACCGTCAGGACGAAGTCGCCCTTCTTGCTGCGGGCGACGTCGCCGGCCTCGCCGCCGGTCCGGTCCACGATGTCTCCCGCGCCGCGCGCGAACTCCGCCAGGATCGACTCCAGCAGTGTCTCGAAATCAGCGCCCTTGGCGGACGACTTGGAGCGCTCGGCCGCGCGCGCCGTGGCCGCCGCCTCAATCGCGGTGAGGCGGTCGTTCAGCTTCGCGAACCCGTCACTGACCTCGGTCCGGAACTGGTGCAGCGGGGAGTTCATGCGCGTCGGGTCGAGGAGCAGGGCGAGCTTCGACGCGTCGCCGTCGAAATAGGTGCCGAGCAGCTGGCGCATCCGGCCGATGGCGCTGTCGCGCTTGGTCTCGTCGAACAGTTCGCCGACCAAGGTGCGCAGCGCGCCGCGATCGCCGAGGAACTTCTCCAGCGTGCGCGGCAGCTTCCCGTCGCCGTCGGCGAAGTTCTGGCGCAACACATCCTCGAGCGCGCGCGCCGCACGTTCGTTGGTCTGCTGCGTCTGGGCGAGCATCCCCTCGAACTCGCGCCGGACCACGTCCACGTTGACGCTGACACCGGCGTCCTGGAGCGCGGTCAGGCCGATGCGCAACGCGCGCTCCACGATCGCCGCCCGCTCTTCGGCCGGCCGCTCGCCCAGGAAGGCGGCAAGCCCGGCATCGAGCAGGGTGAGGCGCTCGACGACGAGGCGATCCGCGGCGACGGTCACGATGGGCGCGGAGACGCCAGACGGGCTCGAGGTCGGCAGCGGGACGAGCTTCAGTGCTTCCATGCCGCCATCCTGCGCGGCGGCTGTGACACCTAGGGTGTCACAGCGTCAAGGGCCCCGGCGGAGATCCCGCCCGCAGCCGAGAACTCCAGCAGCTGCGCGAGTCCGTTCGCCAGCTGCATCTGGCGCGGCGTCCGGCAGCGGACGCGCGCGAGTTCCGGGCTGCCGACGACGAGCGACACGCATCGGGCGCGAGAGGTCGCCACGTTCAGGCGGTGCAGGTTGTACAGGAACTCCATCCCGCGCGGCGCCTCTTCGACCGACGAGCTCGCCATCGAATAGATCGAGATCGGCGCCTCCTGCCCCTGGAATTTGTCGACGGTTCCGACGCGAACCCCGTTGATTCGCTCCGCGATCGTGCGGACCTGGGCGTTGTAGGGCGTGATGACCAGGATGTCGTCGAGGGTGAGCGGAGCGCGCCGGCCCTTGACGTCGATCCACTCCGCGCCCGAGCCCAGGAGCCCTTCGATCAGGTTGCGAATCGCCTCGGCTTCCTCGATCGAGTCGCTGTCGTTGCCGATGTGATCGACCGGGAACCAGCGCAGGCCCGCACCGGCCAGCGGACCCGACCCCACGACCTCCTGCCGCTCACAACCATCCTGCGACGACAGCCTGGAGGCATAGAACGCGGTCGAGGTGAACGCAGAGATCGCCGGATGCAGGCGCCAGGTGTGCTCGAGGAACAGGCCGAGCTCGGGCGGCATCGTCGGCGCATCGCCGAGCAGATGTGCCAGCGCCGACCGCCCGGCACCGGGCGGGTGCGTGCCCTGGATCGGCTGGTCGAGCTGCTGCGGATCACCGAGGAGCACGAGCACCGGTGCCGCTGGCGACACCGCGAGCACGTTCGCGAGCGACACCTGCCCCGCCTCGTCAACGAACACGGCGTCGACCAGGCCCTCGAATTCCGGTCGAGCCCACAGCCATGGGGTCCCGCCGGCGACGTCCACCTCGCCGTCACGGAGCGCGCGCTCGACGTCGCCGTTCTCCTCGAGGGAACGGGCCCCAGGGCAGGTCGGGTCCTCGTCGGACGCAGGCTTCTGCCCGATTCGGACGGGAATGCCCCGCTCGGCCGCCCGTTCGCCGACCTTGTGGAGCAGATGGCCGATCACCTTGTGGCTGCTCGAGGTGACCGCAACCTTCCGCCCGGTCACCACGAGGTCGACGATCATGTCGGCGCCCGTCGTGGACTTGCCTGACCCCGGTGGTCCCTGGATCGCGAGGACCCCGGACGGAAGGTCGGTCACGATCCGGCGCGCCGCGATTGCGGCTGCCTCGTGCGGATGCGCAAGCGGGACACCAGGCGGCTGTCCGGCTGCGGGCGGGCGGCGCATCAGCAGGTCGCGCGCGGCACGGAACCGCGGACCACCCCCGAGGCCATCCGCGACGACATCCTGCCCGATGCGCAGCAGGCTGCCCTCCATGGCGTCGGTATTGACCACCATGTCGGGCACGAGCGACGTCGGGTGCGGCCCGGCCTTCCCGCGTTTGATCTGCACCGTGCCCGACTCGTTGTCGAGCGCGACCACCTCGCCCGCGCCCTTGCGCGTCGCGGGGTCCAGCGCGCTGCGGCCGGTCTTGATGTCATGCTCCTGGGCCGGGAACCGGTATTCGTAGACGATGGACTTCTTGTCGGGCCCCACCTCTCGCACGAGCTCCAGCATCCCGATCGGCTCCGGTTCCTCGACCCGCTCCTCGTCGGTCCGGCGCTCGATCAGCTCGAAGTAGCGCCACCAGGCGGGCTTGGCCTCGCGGCGGTGCCAGGCCAGCAGCTGGCCGAGGAGCCAGCGGGCGTGTTCGTCGTCGGTCCGGTCGGCAGGATCGGCGGCGACATCATCGATCAGCGCGTCGGCGGTCTCCTTGACGGCCGCGAGCTTGTCCGAGAGCGTCTGCGGTGGATCACCGGTCTGGTAGGCCGGTCGCGGGATGGCCTCGCCGATCGTCGCCGCAAGCTCCGGGCGCCGTCCCTCGAGCCAGTCGCGCAGCAGCCACGTGGACACGACGTCGTCGTGGTTGTAGCCCTCGATCATGGCGAGGATCCCGGGCCCGGCGGCCGCCCGATCCCCGCCCAGCTCCAGCCACGTCTCGAACTCCACGATGCTCGAGCCGGCGTCCCGCAGATCGACCGTGCGCTCGAATCCATAGAGCGGCTCGAGCCGCTTGATCGAGTAGCTCTCGACCGACACCCGCACGCCCTGGCGGACGGCGCGGAACAGGTCCACGAAGACCTTTCCCCGCATGAGTTTGTCCACCTCGGCTTCACGGGTGCCGTGGCGGCCCATGAGCCGGCCGATGGCCGTCGGTTCGTACGGCGCGTAGTGGTAGATGTGCAGGTTCGGGTCGCGCGCGAGCCGGTCCATGAAAAAGTCGATCAACTCCTCGAACGCACGCTTCTCCGCGTCGAGCGTGACGTCGTCATGCGCATCGAGCGACCAGAACGCGTGGAACGCCGGCTTGCCATCGGAGCCGAGGACGGACGGCTCGAGAGCCCCGAACAGATAGTCGACGCCATCATCGAGCGCGAATGGGTCGCCTTCGATGTCGAAGAACAGGTCGCCCGGCGACGGCTCCGGCAGCGAGAGCAGCCCGAGGTTCGGCGTCAGCCCGCCGTCGTCAGAGTTGCGCTTGGGGGTCAGCAGCTCGTACAGGAGGTGTCCGGCCTGCTCGCCCCTGGCCTGGATGTTCGCCTGCTGCTGGACTCGCTCGAGCGCCTCGCGGCCGGTTCCGGGAATCCGCCAGATGATCGGGAGCGTGAGTGCCGCGAGGCTGCGGCGCGTTGAAACGGCGTGCTCGCGCAGGCCCTGCCGCTGGCGCCCGGTGGTCCCTGCCACCAGCGAGAGATCGTCCGTGCGGCGGCGCACCTGCTTGCAGTCGACGATCCAGCGACAGACCTCACAATGCTCGACGGGATCAGGCCGTGTCGGGGGCGGGAACGCGGGCTCGCCGCCCGCGACGAACGCTTCGAACATCCGGCGAACCTGCCGGGCGTAGGCGGCGTAGTCCTCGACGCGCAGGTGCCGGACCTCGCGCGCGCCGCCGCCGAGGGCGACATGCATCTCCTCGGGGACGAGGCCCTGGGCGCGCTCGAGCAGCTCCGAGTACAGCGCCAGCTGCAGAACGGCGGAGCCCTTGACGTGGCGCGCGAGCTTCGTGTCCCAGACCTCGTAGCTCCACGGACCGACATTGCTCGATCGGTCCATGCGGACCAGGAAGTCCACGTGGCCGCGCCACATGCGATCGAAGAACGTGGCCTGGTAGATCACATCCGCGCCACGGCGCATCGCCGCGAGCGTGTCATCTGCCGCCGCCTGCAGCTCGGCCCCCACGTCGCGACGGATCTCGACCACCTCGCGGCCGTCGGCCCGCAGCCCGTCAAGGAACCTCGTTTCGTGTTCGACCCCGCGCGCAGCCACGCGGTCGAGCTCGGGGTCCTCGCGCATGGGGCGCTTCGTCAGGCCCGCAAGAGCGGCGCGCTCCAGGTGCGTGAGATGCTCGCACGCGAGGAACCCGACAAGATCCGTGGCCGAATACACCGGCCGCCCCTCGATCAGCTGCACGGCGAGCGCCGCCGAGGGAGTCGCTGGAAGAGTCGGGGGCCCATGTGGCGTAGGTTCGCCGCCGCGCGCGACACCTTCTCTGTCACAGCTCGCCGATATCGGCGGAAGCGTTGGACGCCGGATCTACGACCGTGGCGAGCGAGCATCGGCGGCCCGGCATCGGTTCAAGCGATTCGCGGACTCGATACTGTGGGGATCGGTCCCGATCGCATGGCCTGGACGCCCGAACCGGCCAATCGCTCACCATGCGTAACGCTTCTGGCGATTCCTCGGCGTCAGACGCTCCGCTCCCCCTCGAGCAGGAACATCTTGCCGGGGTTGAGGATTCCGAGCGGGTCGAGTGCCGCCTTGATCGACCGCATCACCCCCACCGCGTCGGCGCCACGCTGCAATTCGAGGTATTCGCGGCGCGACGAGCCGATCCCGTGCTCGGCCGTGACCGTGCCACCGAGCTCGATGGCCGCCCGGTAGAGCTCGTCCTTCACGCCCTCGGTGATCTCGTCGGCCCGCGGGTCGTCACGTTCGAAGACGAGGTTCGGGTGGAGGTTGCCATCGCCCGCATGGCCGAACGTACCGCACCGCACGCCGTACCGCTTCACGACCTCTTCGATCCGGACCAGCATTTCGGGCACGCGCGAGCGGGGGACCCCGATGTCCTCCATCTTCACGGTGCCGATCCGCTCCAGCGCCTGGTAGGCGAGCCGGCGCGCCTGGCGCAGCCAGTCGCCCTCGGTCGCATCGGCAGCCCGCACGACCAGTGTCGCGCCGACGGATTCGCAGACCCGGACGGCCTCGTCGAGCTCGGCGTCGGCTGCGGCCGCCGGCAGATCGGACTCGATCAGCAACATCGCCGCGGCGTCACGGTCGAGCCCGAGGCCGTGCATGTCGTCAACCGCCCGGATCGTGAACTGGTCGAGCAGCTCGAGCGTGACCGGCTGGATGCCGGCGGCCGTCATGCCGGCGACAGCCTTTCCGGACGCCTCGAGTGTCGGGAAGAACGCCAGCAGGGTCGCTCGCGGAGGCGGCGTCGGCCGCAGGCGCAGGGTGGCCTCGGTCCACAGCCCCAACGTCCCCTGCGAGCCCACGAAGAGGTGCGTCAGCGCAAACCCGGCCACATCCTTGATGTTGCGCCCGCCCGTCCTGATCACGGTGCCGTCGGCGAGGACGACCTCGAGGCCCAGCACCCAGTCCCGCGTCTGGCCGTATTTCACGCAGCACAGGCCGCCGGCGTTGGTGCCGAGGTTGCCGCCGATGGAGCACATCTCGTAGGAGGCCGGATCCGGCGGGTAGAACAGGCCGTGCTGGGCGACATGGCGCTTGAGGTCGGCGTTGATGATGCCCGGCTGGGTGACCACGACCATGTTCTCGCGGTCGATCTCCAGGATCCTGTTCATGCGCGTGAACGCGATCGTGAGGGCGCCCTCAATTCCTGCGGCGCCGCCTGACAGGCCAGTGCCGGCGCCGCGCGGGACGACCGCCACGCGGTGCTCGTGCGCCAGCCGCATCACGGCGCTCACCTCGGCAGTGGTTTCCGGCAGGACGACCCCGAGCGGAAGGCCCGTGGCCAGGTATGGCGTCTCGTCCTTCCGGTACGACTCGCGATCGGTCTCATCCGTCAGCAGCCGCAGGCCGGGCAGCGTGGCGCGGATGGCGTCGAGCAGGCGCCTACCGGTTCCCGGCGCAGCGCCCGGAATCGGTCGGGTGGGAGGGCTGGCGAGGGGGGCGGTCGAACTCATGGCGGACAGTATGCGGCTACGATCGGTCGATGCTGGGCCCGCGCGCCGCGATCCGCCCGCTGATCATCGCGACCGAAGGCGTCCTCGCCCTCGCGACGCTGCCCGCCGGAGCCGCGGCCGCGATCTCGGCTCAGGCAGCGCCCTGCTCCCCCAGCCACGCCGATACCCTGCCCGCGCCCGCCTGAGCCGGGCCGGGGGGATCGCCGCTACCGCTCCGCGTCGCGCCGCCCGACGATCCACCAGGCCATCGGGAAGAGGCCGCCCGCGATCAGGAGCTTGAGCGCGTCGCCGAGCAGGAATGGCACCAGGCCCTTCGAGACGGCCTCACCGAGGGAGTAGCCGACCGACGCCGCAATCCACGGGACGCCCACGATGTAGATGATCACGTTCCCGATGGCCATGGCCGCGACGGCGCCGGCGATCCGCCGATCCCAGCCCAACTCGGCCAGGCGCCCGACGACCGCGCTTGCGATCAGGAAGCCGACGAGATAGCCGCCGGTCGCCCCGAGCACGAGGCGCCCGTCCTGCATCGACGCGATCACGCCGATGCCGGACTTGCCCTCGGCAAAGGCCGGTACACCGATCACCGCAACGGCGAGGTAGAGGAAGGTCGCCAAGGCCCCGCGCCGGAACCCGAGCGCGCCCCCGACGAGGAGGACGCCAAGCGTCTGACCGGTGATCGGCACCGGGCTGTCCGGCAAGTGGATCGAGAACTGGGCGGTGAGGGCGATGAAGGCGACCCCCAGGAGCACCAGCCCGAGGTGCCGCGCACGGACGCTGATCCGCTCCCCGACCTCGATCGGGACGAGGAAGTCACCGATCGTGATGCCGCGCTCCGCGGCGGGCAGCCGATTGAGCCGGGACGTGGTGATCGTGGCCATGCATCTCCCCGTTGGCCGAGCCTCGTGTGCTCTGCTTCGGCCGGGAGTCTACTCGAACTGCACCGCCCGAACGATCGCCATCCGGCTTGCGAGCCTGGCCGGGTAGTACGCCGCCGGCGTCGCGACCGCGACGCCGAACACGAGCGTGGCGCCGATCAGCAGCCACGGCGGATCGAGCGAGGTGGCGAGCGAGAGGCCGCCCGAGAGCATCAGCATGAAGGCCGCCACCGCCACGCCGAGCACCGACCCGAGCACGGCGCTCGTGAGACCGACCACGCCGGTTTCCACCACCACCATGCGCCAGATCTAACGCCGGGTCATGCCCGCGGCGCGCAGGACGCCGATCTCACGGACGCGCTCGAGCACGTTCATGGTGAGCGTGTTGACGATGCCCAGTCCGGCGATGACGACCGCGATCGAGGCGAGCAGGTCGAACACGGAGAACAGCCGATCGAGCATGTCGCGGACGGCGCCGAGCGCGGAGTCGAGGGATCGCGGCTCCAGCGCGAGCTTCCGGGCGGCCGCTTCCACGAGTGGACGTGCAGTCGCCGCCTCGCCGGGCGCGAATCGGACTGCATACGCATCGGCGCCGAGCAGCTCGAACGTCGTGGTGGCGTCGCGCCAGCCAAGGAGCACGGTTTCCCCGGTCCGGCCCGGGATCGTGCGCCTCACGATCGCCGCCAAGCCAAGGACGACCTGGCCCCCCATCGGCGGTCAGGACCGGCAGTGAATCCCCCACGCCCACGCTCAGTCGTGCCGCGAGGGATGCCGGGAGGATCGCGGAGCCCGTGCCATCGAGTTCGAGCAGCGACGTCCGGGCGTCCCCGGCCAGGAATACCAGCCGCCCATCGGCAAGCAGGTCCGAGCCGCTGACCGCGGCTGCGTCGAGCCGTACTCCCCGCACCGCGAGGTCGAAACGCCCGATCGGACTGGCAAGCTGCACGCCGGGAAGCGCGCGCAGGTCCGTGGCAATCCCCTCCTGGGCTGCGACCGGCCGGATCGAGGTGAGCAGCAGGTCACCGGGGACCACCTCGGCGAGCCAGTCGGCTGCGCCCCTCCGGTCGCTCTGGGCCACGGTGCCGATGGCCACGACCATCGAGAGACCCACCGACAGCGCGCCGACGGTGAGCGCCGTGCGCGCCGGGTTGCGAACGATCGAGCCGCGCGCCAGCCGCTCCTCAGCGCGAAGGATCGCAGCGAACGGGAGGCCGGCAGCCCGCCCGAGCGCCGGGAGGATGATGGGCGAGAGCATCGTGACCAGCAGCAGCACGGCGAACAGCCCGAAGGATCGCAGGAGGCCCGTCGCGGCCTGATCGCCCGGCCAGAGGAACAGGCCGGCGGCGCCGACGACGAGGAAGACCCCGCCAAGCCAAGCCAGCCGGGTGCCGGCAACCGGGGCGACGTCGCGGTGACGTCGCAGGGACTCGATGGGCGAGATCCGAGTTGCCCGCCAGGCGGGCTCCAGCGCGGCAGCGATCGTCACCAGCAGCCCGACGGCGATCGCGAGGATGATCGGGAGCGGCGCGAGCGAGGGCCCCGCGGGCGCCACGCCGCCGACGGCACCGGCCTCCCCGGCGAGCGCGGCCGCGAGCCACGCTGCGATGAGGTGACCGATGAGGACGCCGAGGATCGAGCCCGCCAACCCCAGCACGTGCGCCTGGAGAACGACGAGCCAGGCGACCTGCCGGCGCGTGGCGCCGGCGGCGCGAAGGAGGGCGATCTCACGGCTGCGCTCGGCGATCGTCATCGACAGGGTGTTGTAGATCAGGAATGCACCAACGAACAGTGGGACGGCAGCGATCAGGCCGGTCGTTGCCTGGAAATCCGCCGTTGCGGACCGCAGCGATGCGGCGAGCTCTGCCGGGCCCACCATCGTGTACGGCTGGCTCCTGATGCGCCCCTCGATCTCGGCCGCGACCTGCGCGACGGAGACACCGGGCGCGATCTTCAGGTCAACCCGAGTGACGCCCTCGAGCGCAAACAGCGCGCGGGCCAGGTCCAGCGGGATGATCACGAACCGGCCGTCCGCCCCTGGCAGCCGCCCGTCGGTCGCGGCAATGCCCGTGATGCGGACGGTCGACCGCGCGGGATCCACGCGTGAACCGAGCGTCAGCTCGTCGCCGACGCCCAGGCCGTCATCAATCGCGAGCCGCTCGCTGATGACGACACCGGTGGCGCCGGGCACGAGGCGCGTGCCCTCGATCACGTTGTCGGGGTGCAGTTGCGGATCGAGGCGCGGACCCGGCAGGAGGTACGTTCGGCGCTCCACCTCTGGCGCCGCGATGGACACGCCCGGCGTCTCGCCGATCGCGGCGACCGTGGACGGTGTGAGGCCGCTTTCGGTGAATGCGGTGACGCGCAGGTCGGCCGAGCCCAGCATCACCCGCACGGTGTCGTCCGCGGCGGCGTTCACCGCGCCACCGGTGGCGAGGGCCGCGAACAGGACGGCAACCCCCATGGCGATGCCGAGCACGGTGAGGACGCTCCGAAGGGAGCGCGCGGCGAGGCTGCGCCACGCGAATGCCGACAGTCGTCGCACGGCCGGCCGAACGCCTACAGGCCGAGCTGCGTCAGCCGCGCGATCAACGGTCCCGCGTCGTGGTCGGCGCGGCGGCCCAGTGCGATCTCGTCGATGGTCCGGCCATCCCGCAACACGTAGACCCGGTCGGCGTAGGCTGCGGCGCGGGAATTGTGCGTGACCAGCACCACCGTCTGGTTGCGCTCATCGCTTGAGCGCCAGAGCGCGTCCAGCAACTCGCCGCCGGTCGTGTAGTCCAGGTTCCCCGTCGGCTCGTCCGCGAAGAGGAGGGCCGGCCGCGTCACCAGCGCCCGGGCGATAGCGACGCGCTGCTGCTCCCCGGCAGAAAGCTCATCGGGCCGGTGGCGCTCCTTGCCGGTCAGGTCGACCAGCGCCAGGACGTCCCGGATCCGGGCAACCACGTCACATGAACGGGAATCCACACCCGCAATCGTGAACGGCAGGGCCACGTTCTCGACCACGTCGAGCAACGGGATCAGGTTGAAGAACTGGAAGACGAAGCCGGTACGGGCGCGCCTGAGCTTCGTGAGTTCGTCGTCAGAAAGTCGCCCGAGAACCTCGTCGGTCAGGACGACCTCGCCCGCGCTGGGCTGGTCAAGGCCGCCGAGCAACTGCAGCAGTGTGCTCTTGCCGGAGCCCGACGGCCCCATGATCGCCACGAACTCGCCTTCGCGGACCGTCAGGGAAACGCCCCGCAGGGCCTCGACCCGGGTGCCGCCCAGGTTGTAGACCTTCGCAAGGTCCCGTGCCTCGAGGATCGGCATTCCCGGCGCGGCGCGAGGCGGGCCCGGGGCGACCGTGGCGGGGTCCATTGCGCGGAGTCTACTGGCGCGTCGAACGTCCGGGACGAAGGCCATCGGGAGGCTCTCGGCCCGAGGTCGGATCAGTGCCCAAAGAGGGAGCGGCCGATGCCGCCGAGGATCGCCTCGAGCAGGCCCGGCGCCTGCTGCGGCTCCGACACTCTCAGGCTGGCCTCGGCCGGCGTGCCCTCGCCGACCGCGACGGACGGGCTCGGATCGATCGTTGGCAGCGGTGCGAGCTCAATGCTCCCGGTGGCCTCGGGGGCCGGCGAGGGCGTGGGCGTGGGCGTGGGCGTCGGCGTGGGCGTCGGCGTGGGGGTCGGCGTCGGCTTCGGCGTCGGGCTCGCGGTTGGCTTGGGGGTCGGCTTCGGCGTGGGTTTGGGGGTTGGCTTGGGGGTCGCTGTCGGAGCGGCCGATTCGCACTTGTCGGCGAACACCACCGTCCACATCAGCTTCTCGTCGGCGCCCTTGTACGCACCGATGCCGACGACATCCCAGTCACTCCCCAGGATGTTGCTGCGGTGGCCGGGCGACCCCATGAACGACTTCTGGATCTCCGCGGTCGCCTGCTCGTCCGGCCAATACTGATTCCAGCCGATGTTCTCGCCGGCCAGCTCGTAGCAGTAGCCACGGGCATCCATCACATCCCAGACCTTCTGACCACTGCCCTTGATCGTGTGGTCGAAGTAGTCGCGCTCGATCATGTCCTGGCTGCGGTAGCGCGCGATCGAGGCAAGTTCGGCGTCCCACTTGAGCGCCGGGCGGCCCGCGCTGGCACGGGCCTGGTTCGTCAGCGCGAGGAGCTCCTGCTCCGACGCGCTGCTGAAGGTGTCGGGCGACCATCCGAGCGCTTCCCGCGGCAGGGCCAGCAGGCCCAACGAACCGATCGCGAACGCGAGGCTGACGAGAATGACCGCCCTGCGGGATGCCGGGCTGGTCGCACCTGGTGCGCCGGCGAGCGGCACGGTCTGGCGGCGCTGGGCGTGCATGGATGGGAACCCCGTGATCACAGGTGGCGTGAGATGTGAGCGGCCGCGAGGGGTGGCGAGATGTCCCCTTCGGCGTGCTGCCACCGTACGTGCGGGATCGGGCCAGGTCAGCCCGCGAGATGGTCCCTCATGCCCGTGTGACTGATGTCGCGGGTGGTTCCTCGATGCACCGCCTCACACCGCCTCACACCAGTCCGTTGTCCTCGGCTTCGACCACCGATGGTCCTGGGTCCGCCTCCACCCGGGACTCAACCAGACCGCCGCGTCCTGCTCCCACCCACCGTCCAGTGCCCGCAATCGCAGGGAACCGGGACCGACCGACCCACCCCGCGCGCGTCAATACCCGTCACTCGGTGGGTTGCGCCGGGGCCCGGCGAAGACTCCGGGAAGATGCGCGGTGATCCGCGGTGATCCGCGGTGCGGCGAGGCCGGGAGCGGCCCGAACGGCGGGATCAGAGGCCCGCCGCCGTCGATGGCGAGCGACCTGGACTCAACTCCGATACGTGGCCCGAACGGAGCGCGGCAGAAGCGACACGATGGCAGCAGCGCACAGTGCGATGCCGAGGATCAGCAGCAATTGCCGGCTGGAGACCAGTGCCACGATCGAGGACAGCAGCCCGACGAGCGCGACCGCCAGGCCAAGCGGCCAGGCCCATGCCTCGAGGTTCCAGAGAGCGATTGCGGCGAAGACGGCGGCGAACCCGAAGCTGATCGCCAGGAGCGCGATCCCGAATGGGCCCATCAGACCGGTGCTGGCCACGTTGCGCGACGTGGCGACCAGGATCAGGGCGAGGGCAACGGCACCCACGGCAATGACCCCCAGGCTGACCGAGCTCACAAGCGTGCCGAGCGGACGCCCTCGCATCCCGATTCCTCCTCGCTCCTGCAGGCCGGCGGCGCAGGGGTCGGCCGGCATTCGAACGGCTATACTCCCGACGCTCCGCCGACGCGCGCCCCGATGTTGCGCGCCCGCGAGCGAGCCGTGGTGGCCTTAGCTCAACCGGCAGAGCACTGGATTGTGGCTCCAGAGGTT
>VGPE01000031.1 GCA_016875645.1 Chloroflexota bacterium | reverse complement strand
GAGGGCCACGTCGCGCTCAGCTTCTTCATCGGCGCCCATGCCGGCCAGCTCGGACTGGCGAACGTGGTGCCATCGCTGTTCGTGCAGATCCGTGAGGCGGCTGCCCGCGCCGACCTCGAGACGGCCCTGCTCCTGCAGGCGAAGGTGGACGCGATCGCCGCGATCTGGTCGGCCGACGGCGACACAGAGTCGTCCTACCTCGGCTCGATGAAGGCGGCGCTCGACATGATGGGCGTCTGCGGCCCGGACGTCGCCCTGCCCTTCGTCAGGCTGGGCGACGAGGCGCGCGAGCGGGTGCGCGCGATCCTGGCGGACCATGGCGTGCTGCAGGAGGCGGGGGTGGCGTCATGACCACGATGGACACGACGACGATGCGGATCGACCGGACCGACTGGTCGGCCATGTCTCTTGGTGAGCGGATCCGCCACTTCGAGGTGGAGGGCTACGCCGTCCTGCCGCGCACGATCGATGCGGCGGCCATCGCGCGCCTCAAGGAATCGGTGAAGGACGCCCCGACCGAGGGCCGCTCCTACAGCGAGGACCTGCGCACCACGATCACGCCGCCGCACCTCATCAGCCGGCCGGTTGCGGAGCTGATCGCCCACCCGCCCACGATCGAGTTCCTGCGGGCGCTCCTCGGCGGCGACATCGTGTTCACGATGAGCGTGTTCCAGACGACGTATCCGGGGGCGCCGGGGATCGTGATGCACACCGACGGCCACCCCTTCGGCTCGTCCATCTTCGATTTCGAGGGCTCATCGCCGCGGCTGCTGCGCGTCCTGTACTACCTGGACGATCTCGTCCCGGATCGCGCGCCGTTCCGGCTGGTGCCCCGCTCGCACCTGTCATTCCACGCCGACGCCAACCCGTACCTGCGCTATCAGGCGCACCCCGAGGAGATCACGCTCTGCCTCGAGGCGGGCAGCGCGCTGCTCTTCCCCAAGGACCTGTTCCACGCCACGCATCCCAACGTAGACACGCAGCCGCGGTCGATGATCCAGTTCGGCTACCGGCCCGGCTGGGCAGGCCCGATCGGTCCCTGCACGGAGTGGGACCCGGAGTGGGTGGTCTCGGCGCCGACGGCGGCGCGGCCGTTCCTCCAGAGCCGCAACAAGACGGGCGGCCGCTGGCTGCTGGAGCACCGGCCGGCAGGCATGCAATCCGCCGCGCCCGGGATCGACCCGTCGCGCTGGGACCGCTGACCCGGGCGGGCGACCTCGGTGCATTCGGCGCGCGCCGCGCTCGCCGCCCGGGCGGCGCGCTCGCGAGCTCCTGCCGCGATTTCCTGCCAGGAACGGATTCCGTCGCCAGCGTCGCCAACGTTTCTCGGTGGGCAACGATCGCCACGATCTGGGGCCGGTAGGGCCCGTCATGCCCGAAATCGTGCCCAGCAGGCACCGCTTCGATCGCCCATCGGGAGTGACGTTGACTGCGAGGCAACGATCGCGATGAGGACGACAGATTCAGTGTCTGCTGGGAAACCCGGCAACCACGTCAGTCGATCGGCAGGTACGGCACGCGTTGCGGGTGCCAGCGGTTGAAGCGCTCGCCGTAGGCGAAGCCGTTGTTGTAGCCGACGCTGCCATCACCCGACGCGAAGAACCGGTCGAGCCGCGCCGGGTAGTCCTCGCCGCGGCGCGTCTGCGTCCGCCCGAAGATCAGCATCGCGGCGCGCTTGCGCTCGATCACCTCGCTGATGTCGACCACCACTTCCGCCGACTGGCGCGGCGTCGCCATCAGCTGGTTCGTCCGGAAGTCCTCGTAGTAGTACAGGAACAGGCGCGGCACGGTGTACGGCGCCAGTGGTGAAGGGAACCCGTCGGCGCGGCTGTAGTCCATGGCCGCGATCGTGAAGCGGCCGCTGTCCATGTGGTCGTGGCGGCCCACCTCCACGGGGTGGGGGCAGAGCAGGATGTCCGGCCGGAAGTCGCGCAGGATCTCGACCATCGTCACGTAGTGCGCCAGGTCGAACAGCATCGGGCTCTCGGGGAAGTCCAGCACCATCTGCTGGCGCACGCCCAGCGCCGCCGCCGCGTCCCGCAGCTCGTCGCGCTTGCGCTGATCCAGGTCCGGCTTGATCGCCAGCTTGTCGGTGCCGGTCGCCGGGAACAGGTCGAACGCGTGGGTGACGGTGCCCGTCGTGTGCGACACCATCATCGTGTCGTCGCCGCGCGCGGCGTGCTTCGCAAGCGTGCCGCCGGCGCGCTCGACGGGATCGGCCGGATGCGCGCCGACTGCCAGGATGCGCAGTGGGTTCAAAACGGT
The DNA here is from genome assembly GCA_016875645.1 of Chloroflexota bacterium. GTDB lineage: Bacteria > Chloroflexota > Limnocylindria > Limnocylindrales > CSP1-4 > VGPE01. The sequence continues at coordinate 15,697 of VGPE01000031.1, read as the reverse complement.
CACTCCCTCCCAGTGGATGCCGGCGCCCGCTCCGCCGCGAGGATCGCCTTCGCCGCGTTGTGGCCCGGCATGCCCGAGACTTCGCCGCCCGGGTGGGTGCCCGCGCCGCATAGCCACAGCCCCGCGATCGGCGTCCGGTAGTCGGACCAGCCGGGCAGCGGCCGCGACGTAAACAGCTGCGAGGGGATCATGTCCAGGTGGTGGATGTTGCCGTCGGTCAGGCCCACCCGGCGCTCGATGTCGAGCGGCGTGAACAGCTCCCAGTCGATGATCGCGTCGCGGAAGTTGGGCGCGTAGTCGGTCACCGCGTCGATCAGCGCCTCGCCGACGGGCCGCCGCAGCTCGTCCCAGTCGCTGCCCTGCGGCTGGACAGGCGCATACATCCCGAAGATGGAGAGCACGTGCTGGCCCGGCGGCGCGATCGAGTCGTCGTAGAGCGTCGGGATCTGGATCGACATCACCGGGCTGCGTGACGGGTGGCCGCTTGCGGCGTCCCGCCACGCCTCCTCGTGATGGGCGATCGAGTCGTTGATCCAGACCCGGGCGATCGTGCGCGGCGGCGCGTCGGCCGGCAGCCAGCGCCCGAAGTCGGGCAGCTCGCGCAGTGCCGCGTGGAACTTGAGGTAGGCGACCTTCGTGCGCAGCCTGCGGACAGATCCGACGAAATCGTCAGAAAGGTGCACCGCGTCCACGAGCTCCAGGAAGGTCCGCTTGGGATCCGCATTCGAGACGACGATTCGAGCCTGCTCGACCGACCCGTCGGCCAGCTCGACCCCGGTCGCCCGCCCACCCTCGACAACCACCCGCCGGACCTCGGCGCCCGTCCGGATCTCGGCGCCCCGTTCGCGCGCTTCGGCTGCGATGGCGGCCGAGATCGCCCCCATGCCGCCCCGCACGATGCCGACGGTGTTGCCGACCTCGGCCAGGAGATCGATCGCGCCGCCCGCCAGGTTCGCCGACGGCCAGGACGTCCCGACGCCACGCGGGTCGCCCACGTCGCCGGAGTGCACGAGCGCCGCCTTGACGTGCGGCGATTCGAACCATTCGTCGAGCAGGTCCGCGAAGCCGGTGGTCAGCAGGCGCTCCAGCAGCCACTCGTCCGGCGTCCCGCGCACGGACGCGAACAGGTCGGCCACGCTGGCCGGCTCGCGCAGCCGGTACGGGTTGACGATCTCCGCTGCCCGCGCCCACATCGCGTTCCAGCGCGGGTAGGCCTCCGCGTCGTGCTCGGAGAAGGCCCGGAACGCCTCCACGTTGCGCGCCTCGTCGCGGTACAGCGTGAGCGACCGCCCGTCGCGGAACGGCCGGAACTCGAGGGGCTCCAGTTCGTAGATGTGGAGGCCGTGGTGCTTGAGGCGCAGGTCGTACGCCACTTGGGGGCTGAGCGCGTAGCACAGGAACGAGCAGGACGAGAAGTGGAAGCCCGGGAACAGCTCCTCCGTGGCGCACGCGCCGCCGATCAGGTCGCGACGCTCCAGGACCAGCACGTCCAGGCCGGCTTGCGCCAGGTACGCCGCCGTCACCAGCCCGTTGTGGCCGGCCCCGATGATGATCGCGTCCCGCATGGGGCGATGGTGGCAGAGCCGGAACGGTCGCTGCGGCCGCTCCGGTCGCGTCTCGTTGGCCCCAGCTGCCGCCGGTATCGACCGGGTAGGTACCTTGCCAGCTTCGGCCCGGTCTACGTTCGCACGTGTCGCCCGTCAGGCGCCGATGCTGCCGGCGGTATTCGCCCTGTCGATGCTCGGGGTCGCAGGGCGCCCAGATCGGGTCCGTCCAGTGCCACTGAACGACGATGACCGTCGAAGAAGCGCCCGAACTACCCACCACGTCGATATGAGCGGCCGGACGACGAAGACCGACGGGTCGCGGGCGGGCCCGCCGCCCCGGCTGGACGGCCATGATCCCGATCCGTCCCCTCCGCCGCGCGACACCACCCCTCGCGGACCCTCTCCGCGGGCGCTTCGACTGCGCCGGGCCAGCGCCCTGGGTCGCAACGCGCTGCGGCATACCACCACACAGTAGTATTCGAGGATGGCACGTCGTAAGGCCACCATTACGCTCGATCGAGAAAAGGTCGCTCGAGCCGGAGCGCTCATCGGCGGCGGAACGATCTCCGCCGTGATCGATCTGGCGCTCGACCGCGTCATCCGAGCGGAGGAGCTCCGACGCGACATCGCCGCCTACGCGCGCCAGCCCCTGGACGACCACGAGCTCGCCGTCGCAGACCTGCGCGTCGAGTTCGACCTCGGTGATGACGACGTCGACTACGACGCGATCTACGGTGACGGCGGGTGACGGCGCCGGCGCCCGCGCCGCGTCGAGGTGAGGTCTGGTTCGCCGACGTTCCCGGTGCCAAGCGTCGCCCGGTCCTTGTCCTCACCCGCGATCCATTGGGCCGGCTGCTGCACTCGGTCGTGTGCGCACCGATCACCTCGCGGATCCGCGGCCTGGCCACCGAGGTTGCCCTTGGCCCGGAAGCAGGCCTTGCCGAGGCCTCTGTCGCGAACTTCGACAACACGTTCCTGCTGTCGCGCGGCCGCCTCGTCCGTCGACTGGGGAGGGCATCCGCCGCCACCATGGAGCAGGCGTGCGCCGCGATTGAGACGGCCCTGGGCTGCCGCTGACACCGAGGCTCAGGACGCCGATGCCGCCGCGGCGGCCGAGGATCTTCATAACGCGAACAGCAACCGCGGCGCGGGGGCCGCGATGACCTCGATCGCTCGCCGCCGGAGACTCCGAATCACCGCGTAACGACGGGGACCCGACGATGTTCGGCTCGCGGGAGCCTGACTTGTTCCGTCCCTCAGCGCCGATCACCAGCGGTCGCGCGGACCGGGCTCACTCGATCAAGGGCCAAGCCGAGAACCGGCCGATCCCGATCTGCGCCTCGAACTCGGCGGCGAGCCGATCGACGGTCTCGTACGCGACGACTGGGTCGAACCGGGTGAAGCGTCGGCCGAGGTAGATCGGCTCGCCGTCCACGTACACGCTTTCGACAGAACCCGACCGCATGACGAAGACCAGGGCATCGACGGGATCACGCAACTTGGGATGGGCCTCGGTCGCGTCCAGGCCGTGAACGACGAGGTCCGCTCGTTTGCCGATTTCGATCGACCCGAGCTCGTCGGCCAGCCCGAGCGCCCGGGCTCCGTTGATCGTGGCCATCTCGAGCGCCTGTTCGAACGTGATCACAGGGAACGCGCCCCGAACTTCCCGGTGCACGCCCACCGCGAGATACATCGCCCGCGCCACGTCGTGCTTCTGGCCACGGCCGCCGTCGCTGCCCAGTGCCACGTTCACACCGGCCGCCAGCGCCTCCGGGAAACGCCCGACTCGGATCGCCCCGACGCCCCGCAGCATCGATGCGCCGGCCGCCGCGAGCAGCTCGACCTCGTGCTCGTCGAGCTGGATCGCGTGGGCGAGCGTGACGTTGGGACCGAGCACCCCGATGTCGGCGAGGCGCTCCACTGGCCGCCGCCCATGCTCGGCGAGGCTGGCCTCAACCTCGTCGGCCGACCACGACTTGTGCATGATGAGCGGCAGGTCGCGCTCCCGCGCCAGCTCCTGTGCCGCGATCACCAGCTGCTCAGTGTTGGCGAGCATCCCCATCAGCAGCACCGCGGAGCGGGCGCGTGGCGAGGGTTCCCCTGGCCCCCTCCGGAACGGGTAACGGTCCACTTGGTCGCGCAGTCGCCGGAGCCCCTCCTGGGTCGAAACCTGAAGCCTCTGCGCGAGAGCCGCTCGGCTCCATGTCCCGCCCAGGGCGCCGGGCGCATCGACGATGAACCAGCCGGGGACGCCGCGCATACCGACCGTCTCGATCGCGGCAACCGTCTGGTCCAGGAACAGGGAGCCGCCGGTATCCGAGTAGATGGTCGTGCCGCTGGCGACCATCTCCATGCACGCGAGCACCGCGCTGGCGTACTCGAACTCGGGCGTCATCCCCTCGAGCGTGGCGCGCTCGACCGGTGACCAATCGATGGAGTCCTTCGGAAACAGGCCGCGGACGGCCCGCGAGTTGGTGTGATTGTGGCCATCGACCAAGCCCGGGTGGACGACCGCACTGCGCAGGTCCCGCGTTTCGCGCGCTGTGTGGCGGGGGGCGACTTCGCGATCGGGCCCCATGTCCGTGATGCGCCCGTCCGTCACGGCGATGGCACCGTCAACGAGGATGCGCCGGGCCGGGTCCATCGTGATCACCCGCCCATGGCGGAGTAGCAGGTCCACGGGGCCCGCGCCGCGTCCGTCCATCATGCGCCTCGCTCGTGCGCGAGGAAGTCGCGGAACGTGAGGCCCGCGTCAAGGGCCCGATGGACCCGCGCCTCAAAGGCGAGGATGCCCTCCGCTGCCGTGGCCACGCCCGGAAGCTGGTCGGATGGGATCGCGATCGAGCCGTCGTTGTCGGCAACGACCGCGTCGCCGGGTCGGACAAGCATCCAGGCAATGACCACGGGTGCGCCCATCGCGAACGGAATCTACAGCCCCGGGCGGTACGAGGGCCGCCCGGAAGGCCCCGGCTGATCCCGGCGCGACTCTAGCTGCGTCGCGCAGAGCGAGGATCGAGGGCGTCGCGGAGCCCATCGCCGGCGAAGTTGACGGCCAGGACGATGAACGCGATCACGACCCCGGGCGGAATCCAGACCCACGGCAGGCCCTGCAGCGTACTGGGGGCCTTGGCGGCGTTGATCATCTCGCCCAGGCTTGGCACCGGCGGCCGGACACCCAGGCCCAGGAAGCTGAGCGCCGCTTCGAGCAGGATCGCCGTCGCCGCCCCGAAGGTGGCGACCACGGTCAGCGGGCCGACGAGGTTCGGCAGCAGGTGACGAATGGCGATCGCCCGATCCGGCACGCCGATCACGCGGGCCGCGGTGATGAACTCGGCTTCACGCAGGGAGAGGAGCTGCCCACGCACCAGGCGGGCGGTGATCGGCCAGCCCAGCAGCCCGATCACGGCGATGACGGACGTTGAGGACCGGTCCCGCGACGGACACGAACACGATCACAAGCAGGAGGGTGGGGATGCTCATGACGGTGTCCGTGATGCGCATGATCACCTGGTCGGCGACTCCGCCGGCGAAGCCGGCGATCAGTCCCAGCACGATCCCGATCGTCACGTACACGGCCACCGCGCCGAAGCCCACCAGCAGGGAAACGCGTGCCCCGTGCACGACCCGCGCCAGCACGTCGCGGCCATCGTCTACATGCTCGCCGTCGGGCAGCGGCGCACGGCTGCGTAGGAGGACGCTCGGGATTGCGCCACGGCGCCGCCCGATCGGTGTCACCCTGCGCGGTGCAGCAGGAGCGGGGATGGAGCACTCGGCGCCGGAGTGGCGTCCCATGATCGCGCCACGCATTCGGCGATGCTGCCGGAGGGACCCGCCACCGGAGGGACCATGGCGCAGCTGACCGACGTCAACAGCCGCGACCTGATCGGCGCGATCACGCTTGCGTGCCGGACGATGGAGCGGGTCTTCGATGCCGACGACCCGAACGGGGTCGCGTTCTTCGATACGGTCGCGTGGCCGGAGCCGCGGCTCTCGTTCAGCCCCGCGCACTCCGAGGCCCACGTCCCCGGGCGGCACCTCAACGGCCTGCTGGCGGCGGAGGCGCTGGCCGGCGTTGTGGTCTCGGAGGAGGCTGTCCGCCGGCACACGGAGGCACTGTTCTTCTCCTACTCGGGTGAGCTGCCGCTGCCCCTCAACCGCGTCCGGCGCGACGGGCAGCTGGGCCCGCTCTGCCCGCACAACCTGCGCGAGGGGTTCCACGGACTGGCGGCCCTGGTCCGCTGGCGCGCGTCCGATCGCGCGCTGGACCTCGCCCGCCGCTCGGCCGTCCTGGTCGCCGATGCCTGGCGGCCGCCGAACGAATGGACCGGGGTCACCGTCGACCCCGACTGCGCGAGCCTGACTCACGTCCAGGCGATGGGCCGCGCGCTCGGGCCCCTGGTCAAGCTGTGGCGAGCGACCGGCGAGCAGCCGTTCCTCGACCTCGCGATTCGTGCGGCCGCAGCCGCCGACGAGGCCTTCCCGGCCGATGGCGCCTTCCGCGCCGACGCGCTCGGCACCCACGCGCACTCGATCACCTCGACCCTGTCGTCGCTGGCGCAGCTGGCCGATGCGACGGGCGACGCCGAGCTCCTGGCGCGTGTCGCGGCCTTCTACCGCAGCGGCCTGTGGACGATCCGTGACGAGCTGGGCTGGGTGATCGAGTCGACCGCGCCCGACGCCAACCCCGACAAGGGCGAGACCAACTCCTCCGGGGACATCGTGGAGACGGGACTCGTCCTGGCCGCCCACGGCGACGCGGAAGCCGCCGCGGACGTCGAGCGAATCGTCCGCGCCCACATCCTGCCGAGCCAGCTCCGCGACATCGCCTGGATTCCGCGGAGCGCCGGCACGGACGACGGGACGACCGACGTGGCCGAGCGCCTCCGCGGCGCGTGGGGCTTTCCGGCTCCCTACGGCCACCACCCGCTCGGGCTCGACCGGATCAAGTTCAACCTGGACGTCGTCGGCGGGACGACCGCATCGCTGGCGGAGGTCGCCGCGTCCGGGCGCTGGCACGACGAGCCGCGATCGACCACGCGGACGACGCTCGAATTGCGCCACCGCAACCGCGCCATTGGTGTCACCCTTGTCGGCAACGAGGTGATCGCCATGGAGGACGTCGGGGCGGACCTGACGTTCTTCCGGCCGATGGAGGGATCGTGGAGCTCGACACGCTGATCACGGGGGCGCAGGTCATCGACGGCACCGGGTCGCCGCGGCGCGCCGCCGACGTTGGCATCCGGGGTGGCCGGATCGCCACGATCACCGCGCCCGGCGGCCTGGCCGGGGCCACCGCCCGCACGACCGTGACCGCCACGGGCCGGATCCTCGCCCCGGGCTTCATCGACATCCACACCCACTCGGACGTGACGCTCCTCGATAATCCCGGCGGCGAGAGCAAGGTCCATCAGGGCGTCACCACCGAGGTGACCGGCAACTGCTCCTACTCGCCGTTCCCGATCGGCGCACCGGGCCCGGAGCCCATGCGCGGCCTGCTTCGCAGCGCGCTCGACACCAGTCTGCCCTGGACCTGGACGGACCTCGACGGATGGGCGGAGGTCCACCACCAGGTCGGGATCAGCATCAACCTGGCGCCGCTGGTCGGGCACTCGGCGGTGCGGTTCGCGGCCGGGCTCGCGGACGACCGGCGCCCGACCGACGCCGAACTGGCCCACATGCAGCGCCTGATCGCCGGGTCGATCGAGCAGGGCGCGTTCGGCATGTCGACCGGGCTGACGCTCCCGCCGTCGAGCTATGGCCAGACCGATGAGCTGGTCGCGCTGGCGTCTGCGATGACCCCGTACCCGGGTGCGTTCTACGCCAGCCACGCCCGGGTGTGGGGCGGCAACCACGTGGGCGCGGTGGAGGAGGCGGCCGAGATCGGCCGGCGGGCGGGCGTCCCGGTCGAGTACAGCCACATCGCGATCATCGATACGCGCGCGCACGGCCACCCGGAACAGCTGACCGACGTCATCGATCGGGCGCTCGCCGGCGGCCTGGACCTGACCGCCGATGTCTACCCGTACACCGCTGCCGGCACCGGCCTCAACCAGTTCCTGCCCGAGTGGGCCCAGGAGGGCGGCCCCGAGGCCATGCTCGCTCGGTTGCGTGACCCCGCCACCCGCGCCCGCATCCGCGCGGACAGCGCGAAGGGCTGGTTCCGGGGACTGCCGTGGGACTTTGACAGCCTCGTCCTGAGCGACCTCTTCACCGACCGGAACCGGCATCTGCTCGGCCTGTCGCTCGCGGCGGCCGCGCGCGACCGCGGCGAGGACCCGCTCGATACGTTCCTGAACCTGATCGACGAAGAGGACAACGGCGCCGGCATCGTGGCCCACAACCGCACCGACCCGGACATGCGCGCCTTCCTCGCGCACCCCGCGATCATGGTCGGCTCCGACGGGAACGCGATCTCGCCCGACGGCCCGCACGGGCTGCCGCTGCGGCCGCACCCGCGGTTCTACGGCACGTATCCGCGCATCCTCGGCCGCTACGTCCGGGACCTGCCCACGGTCACGCTCGAGCAGGCGGTCCACAAGATGTCGGGCATGCCCGCGGCGCGGATGGGGATGACGGAGCGCGGTGTGGTGGCCGAAGGTCTGATCGCGGACCTCGTGGTCTTCGACCCGGCGACGGTCGCGGATCAGGCCACGTTCACCGAACCGCACCAGTTGCCGGTGGGCATCGGCGACGTGTTCGTCAACGGCGTGGCCGTTGTGGCGAACGGCGTCCACACGGGCGCGCGGCCGGGGACGGTGCTGCGGCGCGGCATGGCCTGACGCGGCCCGCGCCCGACCCGAGGCCGGGATCCGCCGGGCCGTATCGACGCCGCTGGTATTCGTGGCGTTCGCAAGCGGTGAAGCTCCGTTGGGGCGGTCGATGCAGGCCCGGATATCGACGGGAAGCATGACCGGCCCCCGAACGGGCCCACCAGAAGCCCGGCGACCGCGATCAGCGCGCCGAAGGCGCCGAAATACCCACTGCGTCGATGCGGCGGGATGCACCAGTCAAAGCGAGGTCGCCCAGGCGAGGTCGCCGGCCCGGAGTGCGGCGCAGCCGGGATCACCGTCAGCGTTCGCCGAGAACGGCGCCCTGCGGCAACTCCAACCGGATCAGCCCGCGGTCCGGGTCCCATGCGTTGCGCCCGTCCGGCCACTCCAGCGTCCGCCGCCACGGCAGCTCGGCCGCTGCATCCGCGAGATCGCGCCGGAACGTGGAGTACTGGATTCCCGCCAGGTGCGGGTGTTCCGCCACCAGGCGCGCTTCGAGGGCCTGGTCCGGATGGTCATGGAGCCGGGACAGGAACAGCTCCACGCCCGCGGCCGACGCGGCCGGCCCGAACACCTGGTCCAGGTCCTCAGCCAGGGGCCGCAGGCCCACGAACCGCACCGGGTCCAGCAGGTGCCCGGCCACCGGGTGCTCGGGCCACAGGTGCACCCACGCCGAGGGGCAGATCTCCGAGATCTGGCCGACGATCAGCGAGTCCACCAGCCGCTCACCCAGCCAGGTCCGCCAGTCGAGGTGCAGGTTGCCGATCGGGGGGCCCATGAAATCGCCGCGTGGAATGCCGATCGCGAGCCGCTTCCCGGCGGCGTCCGTCATCGTCCGCAGGTCGCGCAGCAGCGCCGTGAGGCCCTCGCCGCGCACCCGGCGCCAGAGGTCAAGGTCGACGTCGGGCGAGCGAGGATCGGCGCCCGGACCGCCGCCGGCACGTGCCCGGTAGCGCACGAGAGTGGGCTCGTTGTAGCCGAACTGGTCGCCGTCGCGCGCCGGCCGGGATTGGGAACGGGTGCAGACGAACACGCCGTCCCAGTCGTGCTCGCGAAGGAGCTCCCGGACGACGTCGACCCGGAACGCCCGAGCTTCCTCGGCGTTGTAGTCCAGGATGCCCCACAGCCGCTCCTGCCCGGCCGCATCTACGAGCACGTGATCCGGATGGTCGCGCACGTAGTCGCCCTGCCATCCGAAGGCCGGATCCCACGGCCAGGCCCACTGACTTGCCATCCACGATTCGTCGAAGACGGTGATGTAGAGGTAGACGGGCAGACCGGCCTCGTGGCCGCGGCGGATGATCTCGGCGTTCTCGTCGAACCCCGCTCGTGCCTCGAACTGCTCCGTCCGTGCGGTCTGGACCGAGCGCCCGTACCGCCGGTAGTACTCGTGCTCGCGGAAGTGGATCCGCGCGGCATGGTCGCGCTGCACCCAGCGTTCGACGGAGCGGGCGATGTCGTCAGCAGACGCGAGGCGGGCCGAGCCCGAGCCCCATTCGACGTGATCGCCCCAGCTGACGTTGGCGATGTTCATGGCGCTGCGCGCGCCGGCGGTGGCCATCGTTCGTTCCGATCGTTCGCGCCGCGACTCAGCTCGCCGCCGGCGTCGTGGCCGCGCGCGCGAAGGCGGCCGCTGCCGCGCCCGCCGCGCGTCCCTGCACCAGGCCCAGCACGAGGCCGCCCATGTAGCCGCTGCGGTACGTGCCGCCGGCATCGGCACCGGCCGCCCAGAGGCCGCGGATCGGCCGGCCGCCACGATCCAGGACGCGCTGGTCCGGATCGACGTCGATGCCGCCCAGCGTGAAGGTGATGCCGGCCCGGACCGCCAGCGCCCGGAACGGTGGCTCCACCAGGCCGAACGGGGAACCGGCCCGTGGGATGCGGAGCTCCGCGCCCCGGCCGGATTCCACCGCCTCGGTGAACTCGGTCAGCGTCGCCAGCAGGCCGCGCCGGCTGACGCCCCAGGCCGCCATGCCATCGGCGAGATCGTCGAGCGTGGCCGCGGTGACCGACGGCGCGCCGGCCGCAACCGCCCCATCGAAATTCGGTCGGATCTCGGTGCGCGAGCGGCCGGGCAGCGGGCGGTCGTCGTAGATGCGCTGGTCGACGATCACGAACGCCCGCCCGTCGGGTTGCTGGGCGATCTCGGCCGGCGCGCGCTCGTCCGCCAGCGAAATCGATTCGTCCATGAACCGCTCGCCCCGGACGTTGACCAGGATCATGTCCTGGCTGCCGTACTGGGTGACCGCCGTCCAGCGATTGGCCGGCGGGTCGGCAGGCGGCGCGGGCATCGTGTGGCCGTAGAACGTGGACATGCTGGGGCTGGTGCGTGCCCCGATCGCCGTCGCGGCGAGCAGCCCGTCACCGGTGCTCCACGGATTGGCGCGGCGCAGCATGGAATCGGCGTATCGGGTGACGTACGTCGCGAGCAGGGCAAGGTTGCCCCCGAAACCCCCCGTGGCCAGGATCACCGCGGAGGTCGCCACGCGCGCCGCCGTTCCGTCTGCGTCCCGCAGGTTCACCGCGCTGATCCCGCCGCCGGGACCGCGCTCCAGGGATTCGAGGGCCGTCGAGGCCGCCACTTCGCCGCCGGCGGCCTGGATCCGGGCCACCATCCGGTCGGTCAGGGCCACGACGTCGAGTTCGACGCCTACCTGGCGCTCGCCCCCGAACGGCGTCCCCGTGTCCACGCCGTGTCCGCGCAGCCACTCGAGGCCCGGCGCGAGTCCGTCCACGAGGCGCCGCTGGCGCTCGCGGTCGCCGGCCGGCACGAATCGCAGCATGACGTCCATGGACGGGGCGGTCCAGACCGTGCCGCCGGACATCTTCATCGAGCCGCCCGGGGCGGGCCCCTTCTCGACGACCAGGACCTGCGCGCCGGCCTCGGCTGCAGCAAGACCCGCGCACAGGCCGGCCATGCCGGCTCCGCAGACCACGACGTCGGCACGAGAGAGGTCCGGCATGAAGGGTGTCCTTTCGTGGCCCGCCGCGGGCGCGAGTGGCGGCGAATTGGATGATCGATCGACGCGACCAGCACGTCGGTGGCTTCAGGCCGACCGTCGAACCCCGGTGCGCAGCCAACAGGCCCGACAGTTGATGATCATGCGACGCTGGCTGGCGTCCTGCGGGTCCGAAGCGCCACAACGCGCCTCGCGAGCTGCCGATTCGCGCACCTGGTGTCGACTGATCATCGAAATCCGAGGCTGAAGTGGCTGTGGCCGACGTGGCCGAAGTGGTCGAGTGGCCGGTGACCGAAGTGGTTGAAGTGGCCGGAGTGGCCGAAGTGGCCGCCGTGGCCATCGCGGGGAGGGTCGCGTTGGGTACCCTGCTCACGGACGTGCCCACGGGATCGCCGATCCGCGGATCCGGATGGAGGACGCGATGGATTCGCCGATGGGCAGCATGCTCCGGGACACGCAGCAGCCAGGGGGCCTCGTGGCGCGGCCTGGCTGCCCCACCGGAGCGGCTTGCCCGTGAATGACGAACCGATCCGGCGACCGCTCGACGACCTGACGGTCGAGGAGCAGACCGCCCTCCTCGGTGCCTCGCTCGAGGTGGAGCTGCGCGAACTGGGACGCGCCGGGGCACCCGAGTTCCATGAGGAGGACGACCTGGCGTGGGTCGTCGGCGCCTGGCCGGGCGCAACGGTCTACCGGACGGCGCTGGACGCGGGCATCGCAGATCGCCGGATCGCGGCGCTGGTGGACCGGTTCGATCGCGAAGGGCTCGACGCGACCTGGTGGGCCGGGCCGGCTTCGAGGCCGGACGACCTGCGCGAGCGCCTGGAGCGCCACGGGTTCGCCCTGTCCGACGATGAGGCGGGGATGGCAGCCGATCTGCACGCTCTCGTCGAGGACCTGCCGCGGCCCGACGGGCTCCGCTTCGAGACCTTCGGCGGCCGGGACGATGCGATCGATCCGCGGCTCGTCGAGGCGTGGCTCTCGGTCGCCGGCGCGGTCTTCGGCTGGCCGCCCGAGCGGTACGACGTGCGGCGCCGGCTCTACCTCGGCGATGACCGGCGCCCCCGGCCGTGGCGGCACCTCGTCGGGTTCCTCGACGGCCGGCCCGTGGCGATGGCTCGGGTCCTTCTCGCGGCGGGGGTCGCCATGGTCCACGGGGTCGCCGTGCTGCAGGAGGCGCGCCGGCAGGGAATCGGGTCCGCGATCACGCTGGCAGCGTTGCTGGGGGCCCGGGCCGAGGGGTACCGGGTCGCGGTGCTCCAGGCGTCCTCGATGGGCCGGGGCCCGTACGAGCGGATCGGCTTCCGGACCGTCGCTTCGTACGGTCGCTTCGAGCGGCCGACGGCAGGTGGCGCGGCCCAGGACGCCACTGCCGCGCCGACCACCGTGGAGGCCGGCCCCCGGCCCGGGCCCGCGGCCGGTGAGAGCGCGGCGCCCGACCTGCCCGTCCTCGACGCGTGGTGTTTCGTGGGGCCGTACCGCTCGCGGCCGCCCGGCACCCCATACGAGATGGACGACCTGCTCGCCGAGCACGAGCGCCTCGGCGTCGGGGCGCGCCTGTGCCTGCACGCGGAATCGCGCGACGGCGTGCCCGAGGAGGGCAACGCGGCCATGAGCCGGATCGCCGTGGTCAGCCCGAACACGGGGGTGATTTGGTCGGTGCTGCCGCCGCGTCGGTTCGGAGGCATGGCCGCCGACCGCCTGCTCGGCGATGCGCAGGCCGCCGGCGTCGCCATGTTCGCGCTGTTCCCGCGCACGCACGCCCACCACAGCGCCCCCTGGGCGAACGGCGACCTGTACGGCGCGATGGAAGCTGCACGCCTCCCGCTCGTCCTGGACCTGGAGCAGACCTCCTACGAGGAGGTATACGCCATCGCCAGCGCCCATCGCCGCCTGCCGATCGTTCTCTGGGGCGCGTGGTACGTGGACGAGCGCCTGCTGGTGCCGCTGCTGGACGCGTGCCCCAGCGTGCGGGTCGGCCTCGCGGGCGATCGCCACATCTTCAACCCGACCTTCGGCGTGGAGCAGTTCACCGCGCGGTACGGCCCCAGCCGGCTGATCTTCGGGTCCGGCTGGCCGCGCCAGTCGCCCGGGCCGTACCTCACGTATGTGCGCTACGCGGCCGTGGCTCCGCATGTCCGTGACGCCATCCTGGGTGACTCGGTTCGCGAGTTGCTCGCCGGTGTCCGCTGGACGGTGCGTGGCTTCGAGGCCCGCCCCGAATGAGTGGCACCCGGGTTGGGCCCGGGTCGGCCTCGCCCGACACGATCCTCGGCCGCGCCCTGGCCGGCCGGCCGCTCGGGGTGCCTGTCGTCGACTGCCACGGCCACGTCGGGCCCTCGCGAGGCATCGACCGCGACACCAGCGTCGAGGCGATGCTGGGGTTGATGGACGCGATCGGCATCACCCACAGCGCGATCTCGGGGCTGATGTTCGCCACCGGTGTCCGGCTCGAAACCATGAACGACTGGGTCGCGGAGTTCGTGCGGGCGCGGCCCGACCGGTTCCTCGGCTACTGCTACCTGAACCCGAACTACCCCGAGGCCCTCGAGGCCGAGATCGAGCGCTGCTTCGACGAACTCGGCTTTGCCGGCTTCAAGCTGCACGTGGACTGGAACGGCTACCCGTACGACGGCGAGCGCTACCGGCCGGTCTACGAGTACGCGGCGGCGCGCCGCCTGCCGATCCTCGCCCATACCTGGGGCGACGACGCGGTGCGGCGCCTGGCGGCGATGGCGCGGGCCTACCCCGGGGCCACGTTCCTCGCCGGCCATAGCGGCGCGGGCGACATCGAGATCAACATCGAGGAGGCGCGCCGCACGCCCAACCTCGTCCTGGAGCTGACGTACTCGGCCGGCACGCCGTGGGACGTGGAGCGGTTCGTGCGCGAGGTCGGCGCGGAGCGGGTGGTCTGGGGCTCCGACTCGATCCTGTTCGCGCAGTCGCACCAGGTGGGCAAGGTGGCCGTCGCGAACCTCCCTGAGGCGGTCAAGGCGCTGATCCTCGGCGGCAACGCGCAGCGCATCTTCGGGTTGGGCGACTGACGCCACGCAGCACCGACAGGGCCGGCGTGCGCCCTCTGCGTCCATGCGCATCCGAAGCTCGTGCGTCGGGCGCACGAACGGACCGCTGTGTCGCCCAGGCGTGCGCCGGGTGCATCGGAAGGCAACGCCGCCGCCCCGGATCCCTCATGGCCGCGGTACTGGCGTGCGCCACGCGCCCCGGGTGACAGCGTGGCGGCTGGTTCGTGCGTCACGCGCACGCGGGCCCATGCCCCGCCATCGCCGCGCAGCCGCGTAGCATCGTCCGACAACCCCGGGCAGCGGAGAGGGAGCAGCGGTGAACCGGTTTCGGCTAGCAGTTGTCGGCATCGACCACTACCACACGGCCGGATGGGTGGGGAGCCTGGAGCAGTTTCCCGATCAGGTCGAGATCGTTGCCCTGTACGACACCGACCCGGAGATGGGCCGCACGCTGCGGCCGAGCTTCTCGGACCCCTTCCTGGCCCAGCAGCTCGCGGAGCGCCACCGCCAGACGCCCTTTGAGACCAGCCTGGACGCACTCATCGCGAACCACCGCCCGGACATCGCCCTGGTCACGCTGCCCAACCGCGACGCCCCCGCTGCGATCGAGCGCCTGGCCGCCGCCGGCGTCCACATGCTGGTCGACAAGCCGGTCGCCAAGACCGCCGACGAGGCACGGCGCGCCTTCGCGGCTGCCCGGCGCGCCGGCGTGACTGCCACGGTCGGCCTGGGCAAGCGCGCCGCGGGCGCGTGGCAGGACGCCAAGGCGATGATCGACGCAGGACGCCTCGGCCGCCTCCTCGCAGCCGAGTCCACCTTCACGACGTCCCAGGTCAAGGTCCGCGACCCGCGCAACCATCTCTTCAACGCCGATCGCAGCGGCCACGGCATCCTGCACTGGCTGGGCGTGCACGACGTCGACGCCCTCCTCTGGCTCGCCGGCGAGCCGATCGTGGAGATCCAGGCGCTGACCGCCAATGTCGGCCGCCAGGACATCGGCGTGGAGGACGCGGTGTCCGTTGCGTTTCGATACGCGAGCGGCGCCATCGGCACGCTGCACTTCGTCAACGCCTTCCCGCGACCCGGCGGCGAGGGCTACATGCGCTTCTCCGGCGAGAACGGTTCCATCAAGATCAGCGGCGAAGGCACCCTCACCTGGTGGGGCCCCGGCAGCCGGCAGGACCCGATCCGCCTCGAGGAGCGCCGCTACGAGGTCAGCGACTGGGTCGGCTATGGCCCTCACTCCATGGTCCAGATCCAGGACTGGCTCGATGCGATCCGCGAGAAGCGCGACCCGATGGTCACGGGCGAGGACCTGGTCCGTGCGCTCGAGGTCATCGACGCCGCGTATGAATCCGCCGCCAGTGGCCGGCGCGTGGCCGTGCGCCGCGGTGACG
>VGPE01000030.1 GCA_016875645.1 Chloroflexota bacterium | reverse complement strand
GTAATCGCCGCCAGGGCGGGAGCCCAGGCGGCTGACGACGGAAACGGGGGAAGCGGGATGGCCCGAAGGCCGATCCGGGCCGGAACATGGTGGCGCATGACCCCTCTCACGCTCCGACCGGTCGGCGCGCGAGCCCGGCTGCCCGGGTCGGTCCCACGACGCGGCCGGCCCGGCCGCTGCGGAACAGCTTGGCGAGGTTGTGGATGGCGCAGACGAGGTGCCATTCGGCGGTCACCTTGACCCGGCCCCGCAGGTGGAACCGGCGAAAGCCGCTGGCCTCCTTGGTCTGGCCGAAGACCGGCTCGACGATCGCCTTGCGTCTGGCGTACTCGGCCCGGCCGCGCTTGGTGGTGAGCTTGCGGGCCATCCGCTCGCGGCGGGTGAGACCGGCCGGGATCCGGCCCCGGGGCGCGGTCGGAGCCGTCGCACCGTGGCGGTCGCGGCGGGTGGCGACGTAGGCGTCGATGCCCCGCTCGTCGAGGTGGGCGAGGTTGTCGTCGGAGGCATAGCCGGCGTCGGCGAGGATCCTGCCCGGGCGGCGCCCGGTGTTCGTCTCGATCTGGTCGACGAGGGCGGGCAGGGCGGCGGTGTCGGTCGTGTCCGCCGACAGGCTGGTGGCGACGATGACCTGGTGGCCGGCGTCGACGGCGATCTGGGGGTTGTAGCCGTAGATCCAGCCGTCGGGCTTGCTGAGCATGATCCGGCTCTCGGGATCGGTGACGTTGCGCTGCGCCTTCGCCTCGCGGATCCGCGTCAGGCGGGTCTCCCGGCGGCGAAGCTCTTCGGGCAGCTCGTCGCCCCGGGCGTCGCCGTAGCGGGCGTCCTCGGCCTGATCGACCGCCTCGGCCTCGTCGAGGATGGCCCGCACCTCCGCGGCGAGCTGCGCCTCGCGCTCGGTCATCCGGGCGTAGCTCATCGCCTTGTGCCTGCTCGCGTTGGCCTTGAGCTTCGTGCCGTCGATCGCGACCCGCCCGAGCTTCGCGAGCCCGGCCGCCCGGCACAGCCGGAGGGCCTCGAGGAACACGCCCTCGAAGGCGGCCAGGTGGCGCCGGCGGAACTCGGCGATCGTCTTGTGGTCCGGGCGCGCCTGCCCGGCGAGGAACATGAAGCCCACGTCGGCACCGAGGCGCTCCTCGATCCGGCGCGAGCTGCGCACCCCGGTCGCATACCCGTACAGGAGGACCTTGAGCATCAGCCGGGGATGGTAGGGCGGCATCCCCCGCGGCTCGTCGTGGGCGGCGAGGAAGGGCGCGAGATCGAGCTCGTCCACGAGGTCGGAGAGGAACGCCGGCAGCCCGTCGGGGTCGACCCAGTCATGGAGGCTGGGCGGCATCAGCAGCAGGCTGTCCTGGTCGTACGGGCGGAACGTCTTGGTGCGCATACCAGATTCTCCCACCCGCCCGGGTGGCCCCGCTGGCCGATACCGACACACGCTCCTAGACTAGCGAGGCCGCAGCAGCCCCCTGGGCGCGCGCCGTGGCGCCAGTCAGAGCGGCCTGTGCGCCCGCAACCTCGGCGTCGACGGCGCTCGTGTCGAGCAGCACCAGCGGATCGTCGGCCCGGACCTGCGCGCCAGGCGCGGTCCGGACCTCGACCACCGAGCCACCCACCGTCGCGCCCACCGTCGCGGTCCGGACGGGCACTGCGCGCGCCTCGGCGAGCAGCACGTCCTCGACGGGGAGCTCCGGGACGAGCGTCGCGGCTGGTGCCGGCGTGGCGGTCGGCGATACGCCGGGGATCAACCCGGGTTGGACGACGGCCACGACCACGACAGCCAGGGCGACGAGCGCCCCCACGATCAACAACTTCCGGCACATTGGATCCTCACTCGTATGCGAGCACTTCCCGGACCGATATCCGAGACGCTCGCCAGGCTGGGCCGAGACTGGCCAAGCTAGCCAGGACCAGCACGACGGCCAGCCATGCCCCGAAGCCGACGAGCGACGGAGCGAAGGCCAGCGGTCGCTGCACGAAGGCGTCGCCGATGGCGTCGGAGAGCAGCCGGCTGATCGGCACGGAGACGACCGCCCCGGCCAGCCACGCGAGAACCCCGATCAGGAGGCCTTCGGTCAGGAACATCAGCAGCACGGAGCGGTCGCCCGCGCCGATCGCGCGGAGCACGCCGATCTCGCGAGAGCGTTCCACCACGTTCATCGTCATGGTGCCCGCAAGTCCGAGGCCGCCGACCAGGCCGAGGACCAGCGACATGACCGAGACGAACGCGATCAAGGTGTCGAACAGGGTGTCGATCGTGGTCGAG
Source organism: Chloroflexota bacterium (assembly GCA_016875645.1). Taxonomy (GTDB): domain Bacteria; phylum Chloroflexota; class Limnocylindria; order Limnocylindrales; family CSP1-4; genus VGPE01. The sequence goes on along the minus strand of VGPE01000030.1, from coordinate 15,853 downwards.
ATATCCCCGGATGTCGTGGTGGCCGCCACGTCGATCCCGGCCGCCTCGAGCCGATCGCGGACCCGGACGGCGTCGGCTGCTTGGTCGGCCGGGTCGTGGCGGCTCGTGCCGATCATGACGACGCCCGCGCGCCCGGTCTCGCGGGTCGCCCGGCCCAGCGCCTGGTCGCCGGCGTAGAGGAATGGCACGGGCGTCGGCGACTGGACGACCCCGACCACGAGCCACGTCGACTCGCGGCCGCCGATCAACAGGCGGACCGGTTCGCCGAGCGCCACGTCCGGCTCGGCGCGCAGGAAGTTGGCGGTCACCACGAGGGCGTTCCCCTCGCCCGGCCGCAACCAGCGGCCTGCCTGGAGCACCGGCCGAACGGTGGCCGCATTCGCGGGCAGGCCGAACAGAGCCAGCGACGCGCTCTCGGAATCGTCGGGCCGGATTCGAAGCGCACTTGCGAACTGCCACGGTTCGGCCACCTCAACACCTGGGACGGACAGCGCGGCGGCCACGACATCGCTCGCGCGGACCGGGCGCGCAAGGTCCACCTGAACGTCGTAGTTGAAGTAGCGCTCCGTGTCCGCGAGCGTCCCGAGCAACGAGTCACGGAGGGTGAGCACCGTCATGAAGACAGCCCCGCCCAGGGCGAGTGCCGCGAGCGAAAGGCCCAGCCGACCCTTGCGTCGGAACGTGTTGCGGATGGAGAGCAGCGTGGGCCGCGGAAGGCCGGTGATTCGCCGCACCAGCCGGTCGACCAGGCCTGGGCCGAAGCGCTCCGGCCCGCCGACGTCCGAGAGCGCCTGGCGAACGGTGATCCTGACGCCGCGCCAGATGGGCAGAACCGCCGCCGCAAGCGGGATGCCCAGGCCGATCGCCACCTCGAGCCCGACCACCTGGGGCGGAACCAGCGGCGCGCGCAGATCCAGGTTCAACAGGTCCGTCGCGAATCGAGCCAACCCATAGGCGCCGAGGCGGCCAGGGGAATCGCAACGGCGAGCGCGAGTGCCGCATACGCCCCGACGGTCCCCAGGTACATCCCGGCCACCTGGTGGTTACGCGCCCCGACGGCCTTCATGAGCCCGATCTGCCGCACCTGCTGCGCAAGGATGACCGAAATGGTGTTTGCCACGAAGAAACCGGCAACGAACAGGCTCAGGAAGCCGATCCCGGCGAGGACCACGAACACCGCGTCGAGCACCTCGCGCGCAGGGTGCTGCCGCGGCTGAGGCACCAGCGCGAACGTGATGGCCGTGCCGGAGCGCTCGATGCGCTGGCGGACGCTGTCGGCGATCTCCCGCACGCCGGCCCGGTCGAGCGACTCGTCGGCCACCAGGATCCGGAGCTCGTCGTACGAGTCGTCCCAGCCGAGGTCCACGAGGGTTTCGAACGTGACGTACCCGATCAGCCGGCCGAAGTAGAAGGCGGGCGGCGCCCCGGGCGAGTGGCCGATGCCGGTGACGTCGAGGCGGCGCTCGTCTCCGCCCGGGATGCGGATCGTGACCTCGTCGCCGACGGCCACGTCCACCAGGCGCAGCGCGGAGCGCTCCAGCAGCAACTCGCCCCGGCGCGGCGGGAATTGACCCTCCTGCGCCAGGACCAGATCGATCGACTGGCGCCGGAAGTCTGGCAGCGCAGTCAACTGGAGCTCCCGCGACGCGTCGCCGCTCAGGAGCCGGACGATGACGCTCCGGCGGCCCTCCGCCTCGGCCACGCCGGGCAGGTCGGCCACAACGTCGACGAGTTCGCGATCAAAGGCGGTGGCTGTGTAGAAGGTCGCGCTGGCCGAGCGGCTCGCCTGGAAGCCATCGCTCAGGCTGCGGTCAAGGAGTGCCTGGCTGCCCACGATGGTCCCCACGGCGAACACGCCGACCGCGATCGAGGCGACCACGAGCGCCGTCCGGGCGCGGTAGTCGCGCAGGTCGCGCAGCACCTTGCGCCAGCGGACGCCGGGCACCGCCTTTCAGCCTGCCGAGAGCGCCGAGGCCGGCGCGTGCACGGCCGGCGCAGGCTCAACGACGGCACGGCCCGCCAGGTCGCGGCTGCGGTCCGATCCATCGTCGCCGACGATCCGACCGTCCAGCATCCGGATGGTCCGCCGTGTGCGCGCGGCGAGATCGATGTCGTGGGTGACCATCACCACGGTCTTGCCGGCTTCGACCAGTTCGCCGAACAGCCGGAACACGGCCTCGGCGGTGGTGGAGTCGAGATTGCCCGTTGGCTCGTCCGCGACAAGGAGCGGCGGATCGTTGGCCAGGGCGCGGGCGATCGCCACCCGCTGCTGCTGTCCGCCCGACGTGGAGAGGGGCAGCTTGTCGGCCTGGTCGGACATCTCGACCAGTTCCAGCAGGTGGGTCGCACGAGCGCGTCGCTCGTCGGCCGAGCCCCGCCCGGCGAAGTCCATCGGGAGCATCACGTTCTCGATCACCGAAAGGGTCGGCAGGAGCTGGAAGAACTGAAAGATCACGCCGACGTTCTCGCCCCGCCAGCGCGCCATCTGCCGTTCCGGCAGCCGGCTGATCTCCGTGCCGGCGACGGTGACCCGGCCGCCCGTGGGGCGGTCGATGCCGGTGATCATGTTGAGCAGCGTGGACTTCCCGCACCCCGAGCGTCCGACGACCGCGACGAACTCCCCGTGCATGACCTCGAGCGACACGCCGTTAAGGGCACGGACCCGGCCCGCGCCGGACGGGTATTCCTTCACGACGTCGCGCAGGTCGATGACGGGTGCCACGGTCAAGCCCGGGATCGGAGCCGGCGTGCCAGGGCGGGCAGGCTGTAGCGATCGAGTGCACGGCCGAGACCGGCCCCCATGCCGTATTCGGATGCGATCTCCTGCTGTGAGGGGTCCTCGCCGTCGCCGACCATCGCCGCATACTGGGCGAGTTCCCTGCGCATCGACGTGAAGAACACGATGTTCGCGAACAGCGCGTAGCCCGCAAGAGCCCGATCCCGCCGGACAAGCGCCGACCAGGGCACCAGCAGGACCATGCCCGCCCAGCGCAGGACGAGCAGGTTGCCGGCGAGGAATCCGACCAGCGTTCCGGCCACGGTTGTGGCGACGACGCCCCGCGGATCGAGCGCGAGCATGACGCCGTAGAACGGAGACTCGCCACGGCCGCCCTTGAACCGATGGTAGACGGGGGGTCGTGGCCGACGAGGCCGGCGCTCGCGACGACGAGATGGGCCGGACCGCGGGGGACAAGGCGACGGACGGCGAGCGTGGGGATCGCGACCTTGAGCATGTCGAGGATCCCCGTCAGGAGTCCGTAGCGGGTGCCGAGGTGGATGCGCGCCGAGGTCGCACTCACCGAGTCACTCGTGAAGACCACCCCGGACGAGAGCTGAACGTCCATCCGCTCGATCTGCGCGGAGGGGTTGATGCGGCGTGCGATCAGACGGACGAAGGACAGCGATCCGAGCAGATACCCCAGGACGGCCGATCCTGCCACCGCCCGCCAGCCCATGTCGTCCTCCAGCTTGCAGCTTCGATTCGCCAGGTTCCGCCTCGGCCGAGCCCGCGGCTGATCTTCGGATGGTCGCACCGCACCGGATTGGGGCGTACCGCCGCGGGCGGTCGGTCGGTCGGAGTCGCCGATCCACTCGCTCGTGTCACGCCGTGTGCCGGCGGTGCACATCACTCCGACACGCCCGCGCGCAGCCCGCCCGGCGCGGCGGTCACGCCACGCCGGTGCGGCCGCGGCAGCGTGTCTGCGAGGGATGGTCTCGCGAGCCGGACGGCACGGACCGGCGGGCGGTCGGGGTACGGGGCTGTGCCCCGGCGTCGTCTTCGGCCGTTACGGATAGAGACCGCGCATCGCCGTGGCGTCCGCGACCCGCTGCACGGCCACGAGGTAGGCGGCGAGGCGCATGTTCCCTTCTTCGCGCAGGTCGGTCTCCAGCACCTCGCGGAAGGCCCTGACCATGATCTCCTTGAGCTTGGTGTTGACGATCGCCTCGCTCCAGTGGTCGCGGTTGAGGTCCTGGACCCACTCAAAGTAGCTCACCGTGACGCCGCCCGCATTGCACAGGATGTCCGGGATCATGAAGATCCCGCGCTCGAAGAGGATCCTGTCCGCATCCGGTGTCGTCGGGCCGTTGGCAGCCTCGGCCACGATGCGGGCATGAATCCGGTCCGCATTGCGCGAGGTGATCTGGTTCTCCAGAGCGGCCGGGATGAGCACGTCGCACTCGATCTCGAGCAGTTCGGCGTTCGTGACCGCGCGCGCCCCTGGAAAGCCGCGGACGGTTCCGCGCTCGGCCTTCCAGGCGATGAGCCGGTTCACATCCAACCCGTCGGGGTGGTGGACGCCACCCTCTGAATCGCTGACCGCGATGACCGTCGCACCTTCGGCGGTGATGAGCCGGGCAGCGATCGAACCCGCGTTGCCGAATCCCTGAACCACGACCCGCGCGAGTCCGAGGTCCAGGCCCAGGTGCTCGGCCGCCTCCAGGATGCAGTAGACGGTGCCGCGCGCGGTCGCCTCGTGGCGTCCCTCCGACCCGCCGAGCGAGATCGGCTTGCCGGTGACCACGCCCGGCACGGTGTACCCGTGATGCATCGAGTAGGTGTCCATCATCCAGGCCATGACCTGGGCGTTGGTGTTGACATCCGGTGCCGGAATGTCGCGCTCGGGCCCGATCAGCACCTCGATCTCCGTCGTGAACCGCCGGGTCAGCGCCTCAAGCTCCTTCATCGAGAGCCGCTTGGGGTCGACGATCACGCCGCCCTTCCCGCCGCCGAACGGGATTGCCACCACCGCACACTTCCAGGTCATCCACATCGCGAGGGCCTTCACCTCGTCGAGCGAGACGTCCTGGTGGTAGCGGATGCCGCCCTTGGCCGGTCCGCGCCCCAGGTTGTGCTGGACCCGGTAGCCGGTGAAGACCTGCACGTGGCCGTCGTCCATCTTCACCGGGAAGTGGACGGTGAGCTCCCGGCGCGGCTCTCGCAGGACACGCCGGAGGCCTTCGTCAAGGTTCAGGCGATCCGCGGCGAGGTCGAACTGCTGCTGCGCCACATGCCAGGGATTGATGCGCGCGGCGACCTGCTCGGTGGTCATGGGATCGAAGGCCCTCCGTGGTCCGGACCGGCGGCGACCACGTGTCGCCCGACACGCGACCCGCGGTGATTCGCCCAGGAGCTCGGCACCGATCGGGGCATGCCCGGGGCGCAACGACAGCTCGTCATCGGCACCCAGTATTGCACCGCACCGGCGCAGACGACGCTGGGCCGTTCGGCACGAACCGCCGGTACGAACGCCGGGCTGCCCGTGACGCTCAGCCCCCCTGGACCGTCGGCCGCCGGACCAGGATGACCGCGCCGATGCACCCGGGGCCGAGATGCGGCCCGACCGACGACCCCAGCGGGTCGACGCTCACGTGCGCGGGATCGATGCCGCCCGGCAGTCGCGCGACCAGTTCCGCCCGGAACGACGCCGCGTCGGCCGGCGGCGCGTAGAGGACCGCGAGCCGCTCGAGCGGCCTGGTCGAGAGCAGCTCCAACACCCGCTCGCGCGCCTTGCCGCGCGTCCGCACGCGGTCCGCCGTCTCCACCTTGCCGTCGCGGACGGTGATGATCGGCTTCACGGACAGGAGCGTCCCGATGGTGGCCTGGGCTCCGCTGATCCGGCCACCCTTGCGGAGGTACTCAAGCGTGTCGAGGGCCACGTAGAGGTCGATGTCTGCCCGGCGCAGTTCGAGAGTGCGCGCAATGTCACCCGCCGAGGCGCCGGCCGTCGCCATCTCCGCCGCCATGAGCGCAAGCAGGCCGACGCCCATGGAGGCCGTGCGCGAATCGACCACGTGGATCTCGCGGCCGGGCAGCATGCCGGCAGCGACGCGCGCGGCGGCGACCGTGCCGGAGAGCGCCTCGCCGACGTGCACGGACACGATCGCGTCCGCGCCCTCGGCGAAGGCTGCCTCGTACGTCTCCCGGAACGCTCCGGGACCGGGCGCCGCGGTGGTCGGAAACGGCGCATCGGGCGCCGTCATCCGGTCCCAGAAGGCGTCGGTGGAGAGGTCCACCCCGGCGCGGAAGGTCTGGTCACCGAAGCTCACGAACAGGGGCACCACGCGGATCCCGGCCTGAGCCGCACGATCGGAGGGCAGATCCGCGGTTGAATCGGAAACGACCGCCACGCGTGCCACGATGTCCCCTCCTCCTGGAACGGCCGCCCTCATGCGGCCGCGGTGTCGTCCTCGAGTCCGTCTTCGGCGATGACGATGACCCGGTCGCCCTCGGCAAAGGTGATGGCCGCGTCCTTGGGCGGATTGAGCTGGACGCCGTACGCCTCGGCGGCGCTCTCCGCGAGCGCACGCCGCCGGTAGCCGATGGCCACCTCGCCACGACGCCTCGCCGATTCGATCACGGTCGTGAAGGTGATCTCGACGCCGAGCCGGACGTACTCCGCGGCCGGCCGCAGGTAGATCTCCGCGCCCTCTGGGTCAAACAGGTCGTCGAAGACCGGCCGCAGCTGCTTGTTCTCGGAGATCTGGGTGATGAGGAGGCTCGTGAGCCGGTCGCTCACGATGAAGTCGTCGGCGCGCGTGACCTCGGCCAGGGCGCGGTTGCGCAGGTCCAGCATCTCGCTCGTGATCGAGAGGTCCACGCCCGCGGTGGCCGCGATGTCGCGCAGATGCAGCAGCGTGATCAGCGTCCGGGAGTCGGCACGCTGGGCGTCCAGGACGTCGGCGTAGCAGAGGACGATCAGGTGGTCGAAGGTCCCCACGTCCAGCCCGTCGAGCAGTCGCCGATCCGTCGTGTCGCCGCGGGTCACGGCGATGGACGTGTGCCGCAGCCCCGGTCGGAGCTCGGCGACCGCCGCTTCCGGCGCGTCGAGATCGGCGACGACAGTGACAGTGGAGCCGGGCGACACGTAGGCATCCAGCTCGCGCAGGATCGCGGACGCCCGCCAGTTCCAGCCAAGGAGCAGGGTCCGCTCGGGCATGCGCTCTCGCCGGCCGGCCGGCACGATCGCCTCCTCGACGATGCCGCCGGCCGGCTTCGGGCTGACCCGGGCCGTGTCATCGTCGGCGGTGATCACCACCATGCGGTCACCGGGGACGATCGGGCGGTCCATCGGCGGGCTCAGCTGTGCCGGGCCATCGGCCGGGATGACGCCGATCACCGTGGATGTCGTGTACGCCAGGAGCGCATCGCCGAAGGTCTGCCCGACCAGGGCCGACGCGTCGGCGAGGTAGATCTCGTCGCCCGAGAAGTCCAGGAGCTCCATGTAGACCACCGAGAGGCCTGACTGGCGGCAGGTCTGCGCGACGATGCGCGCGATCAGGTCGCCCACCAGGACCAGCTCGGCCTCGTCGCGACCCACCATCCGCGCCACGTCGAGGTTGGCCCGCTCCCGGATCTCGGCCACGATGTGGTAGGGCTCCTGGCGGCGACGCGGGTTGTTCGTGATGGCCAGCACCGTCTTGACAACGTCGGCGTCGCTGTCCGCGCCCTCGGGCGAGAGCACGATGATCGAGCGCGCCCCGTGGATGCTCGCGATGTCCAGGTCGCTGAGGTCGACCGGGCTGCCCGAGCGGCAGACGACGCGCGTCCGGCCGGTGTCGGGGACGCGTGTCCGCAGCTCGTCCTCCATCTCCACCTTGTCCATGTCGGCAAGGATCACCACCCGACCGGCACGCTGGTTCTGGTTGGCGATCACCAGCTCCGAGACGACGGTGAACACCTGCTGCGACCAGCCCAGGATGACCGTGTGGCCGGACTCGATCACCCGGCTGCGGCCCTTGCGCAGGTCGGTCAGCTTGCCCTCGATGCCCGTGTTGATGATGCCGATCAGGGTGCTGATGACGAACAGGCCCGCGAAGGTCGTGAGCAGCATCGCCGCGAGGAACGGGATCTGGCCCTCGTCGCCACCCATCGTGCCCGGGTCAAGGGTGCGCAGGAGCGCCGCCCAGAGGAGGCGCGGGAAGTCCCAGCCCTGGTCCTGGGCCCAGCCGGTCAGCGACACGAGCAGCGCAATGCCGAGGATGACCAGTGCGGAGACGAGGAACAGCCCCGCGACGAGCGCGATCGTCCCGCGCGCCATGAAGTTGTCGAAGGCGTAGCGGACGCGCTCGCCGAACGACGCTCGCTGCACCGACCCCTCCCGTCAGGCCCCGGACCCGCCCGGAGTTCGTGCAAGGGTAGCGGCCCGTGCCGGTCGGAGGAGCGTCAGCGACCCGAGCGGGCCTCCAGCCCGGGGGCGTGGCCGGTCTGCGGGTTCATGCCCACCTGGTGCTCCCAGCGCCGCAGCTGGGCCAGCGGCACCAACGCCACGCCGAGGAGCACGAGCGTCGCAACGAGCAGCCCGTCGATCCCGAAATCGTCCGCGGCGAACCCCCCGATCAGGGCGCCGATGATCTGACCGAGGGCGAGGAAGACGCTGTAGAGGCCCATGATCGCACCACGGTCGTGCGGGAACGCCTCCGAGATATCCGCGAGCAGGCCCAGCGCCGCCGGCGTCGCACCGGCGAGCACGAACAGGCCGGCAATGGCGATCACCGCCAGGCCCGCCGCAAGGAGCGGCGCGAACCCCTCGCTGTGGTTGATCGCAACCGCCGCGCCGATCAGCACGGCGCCGCCCACGAGGCCCCAGAAGATGATCGTGGTCCGGCGCAGGGCCTTGAACCGGTTGCCCCAGTAGATGAGGCCCGCGAAGAAGATGAGGAGGCCCACGCCGAGGCCTGCGCTGATCGCGATCGGGTCGAAGCGGCCCATGAGCATCTGATCCGCGAAGCGCGGGTCAGGCTCCCGCACCAGCTGGAAGATCGACTGCGTGGTCCAGAGGCCGATGGCGGCATTGATCGCGATCCAGGTCGGTGCCAGAAGCCAGACGTGCGAGGTGGTCAGCAACTTCAGGTAGCGCCGCATGCCGTACCGGTGGAGCTCGCCGCCGCTGGCAGCCGACCGCTCGGAGCGTGGGTCGGAGACGCCGAAGCGATAGACCAGGAGCGAACCCCCCGTAGATGGCCGCGTTGACGAAGAACGCGATCGGCCCGATCGCTGTCCACATGGGCCCGGCGGCCACCAGCCCGATGCCGATCCCTGCCAGCGTGGCCGCCTCGAACCGGGCGACCGCCCGGCCGCGCAGGTGCTCGTCGTAGGCGGTCGCAATGGCGATGTAGCCCAGGATCGATGGCACGCTCGCGGCAGTGGAGGCGCCCTCGAGCACCCGCGTCACACCGAGGAGGGTCAGGTCGGTGGTGATCCCGGTCAGCACCACGGCCACGAGACCGAACAGGGGTCCCAGCTGCATGACGCGGTGATAGCCCCAGCGGTCGGCCAGCGGGCCGAACAGCGGCGAGAGGACCAGTTCTGCGGCGAAGAATGCGGCCGTGAACAGGCCGACCACGATGGGATCAACGACGGGGCCGCCGTGCAGGTGCAGGTCGGCCAGGTAGTACGTGAGCAGGCCACCCGTCAGGCCCGTGCTGAAGCGCAGGGAGAACGTGCCGAGCAGGACGGCGTTCAGGGAGCGGTGCATTGGCGCGACACTCTACAGGCGATTGACCGGCCGCTGGGCGCAGCCGTCACCGGGCAGTCAGGGCGCGGCATCGCGGGGGCGTCCGGCCAGGCACGCCATATACTCGGACCCTGCCGGTGGCACGCCGCGCTCACGTCCGCTGCCACCGGCGGCTCGCGCCCCTGGCCGCCGGAGCACCGCCCGACCGCCGTCCACCCTGGAGAGTGTCGTGACGTCGAACGTCTCCCAGAACTACCCGTACTCGAGCGAGACCGAGCCCGCGCGCGCCGCGGCGATCGAGCGCCTCCTCCGGGAGCGCGACAGCCTTGGGCCGAAGCTCGCTGCCGAGACGACCCCGACCGATGCGAACGATCGCTGGTGGGTCTGGAAGTGCCCCTCGAAGGGCTGCGCGGGCCTGCTCCATGTGGCGGGCTACGCCCGCGACGCGCACGCCCTCTACGTCGTCTGCGACGGGAGCTGCGCCGGGACGTATCTGCGCTGAGCTCGGGCCGACCCATGCATCGCGCGAAGGAGCAGCGCCACCTCGTCCTGATTCTGGTGCTCGCGCTCACGGGCGCGGTGGCGTGCCAGGCCACGACGCCCAGTCCGAGCGCGAGTCCTGCACCAGGCACCCTCGCGCCGACGGAACCGGCGACGCCACCGCCGACTCCGTCACCCACGCCGGCACCGACGGCCACACCGGCGCTCACGCCGAACGCCACTCCACCGGACCTGGCCGGCCGGTGGGCGGGCGGCACCGTGTTCCCGGCCACGCCCGAGTCAGTGATGACGGATGTCGTTGCGCTCGGAGACCAGGTCGTGGGGATCGGGCTGTGGAACATCGGCGGCGCGGGGACCTGGGTCTCGAGCAACGGCGTGGAGTGGCGACCGATCGAATCGGAAACATTCGCCGGCCTCGGGGTGGCAGCGATGACGGCGTTCAGGGGCGGCCTCGTCGGTGTCGGCCGGCTGCTCGACCCCGAGCGCGATGTCGCGGTCGTCGTCCGCTCGCCCGATGCTCGCACGTGGACACGTGATCCCGCCACGCCGGCCCTCGAAGGCGCCCAGATGATCGACGTGGTGGGCTGGGGCGATGGCCTGGTCGCGGCGGGCAGCGCACCGGGAATCGACGCTGCCGCCCTCTGGTTCGCCGCCGATGGGACGACGTGGGAGCGAATTCCCAACGCCCCGATCCTCGATGGGGCCTTCATCTGGACGGTTGCCTCGACGGGTTCGACCCTGGTCGCCGGTGGCTGGCGCCGGGAAGGCGGATTCAGCGCGGCGATCTGGACGTCACGGACCGGTCAGGCGTGGTTGCTTGCCCCCCCGCTCGAGGGGGGCGACGGCATGCAGATCCGCGCAGTTGCCGCCACTGCCCGCGGCCTCGTCGCGGTGGGCGAACTGGTCGAGGGCGGCCGAGCCGCCGCCTGTTCATCCGTCGACGGCGGGACCTGGACACTCGTCGACGACCCGACGTTCGCCGGGGCGTCGATGACAGCGGTGGCGGCAACACCGCTCGGCGTCGTCGCGGTGGGCACCCGCAATGTGGATGATGCCGCGATCTGGCTCTCGACGGACGGCACCGAGTGGACGCTGGTGGACGACCCCGACCTCGCCGACGCATTCCTGACCGCAGTGACGGCCTACGGCGGCCGACTCGTGGCCGTCGGCGGAACGCAGATCCGGATCGGCAACACGGGCTCCTACGACGTCCGTGCCGGAGCGTGGTCCGCCGCGCCGTAGGACGCTCAACGGTCGGCGCCGTCGGCGCCGTTGCGGCCGCGCCCGGCCACCGGGCGATCACCTGGCCGCCACCGGCACCCCTGCCGGACCGACCGCGGCGCTGCGCCGGGATGCGATCATCCATCCATGTCCCAGCACGCATCAGGGCGCCCCGCCTCGCATGGGAGGACGCCGTGAGCAGTGACGTGGAGCCCACGCAGGCTCACGACGCACGGCCGCGCACCATCCGCCCAGGCGACCTGGTCGATGCTTCGACCCGCCGGCGGGCGGGCGTCTTCCGCCGGGCCATCCGCCGCGAGGTGTCCCGCCTCAACGAGCGGCGGCGCATCATCGCCATCGTCGCGCTCGCGCTCGTGGGCGGTGTGCTCATGGCCGGGCTCTGGGGACGTGGCGAAGCAGCCGGGGCGGACGCGCGCGCGTACTGGGCCGGAGCGCGGATCTGGCTGGCGGGCGGCGACCCATACCACCCGACCGGACCGTTCCTGCCCTATGTCTACGCGCCGTGGCTCTTGCCGCTCTTCACGCCCTGGGCCCTGCTGCCGTGGGACGTGGCCTGGTTCGCATGGCGGGGCGCCTCGATCCTGACGCTGTTCTGGACGGTGGACTGGGCGTACCGGCGGCGTCCGATCGCCACCGCGGTCGTCCTGACGCTGCTGGCGTTCCCGATCGCGGCCAACCTCGACACGGGCAACCTGACGCTCGTCCTCGCGTTCATGCTCTGGGCCGCCCAGTTCGTCGGGCCACGGCTCTCGGGCCTGCTCTGGGCGCTCGCGACATGGGCGAAATGGGTGCCGGCGCCCGCATGGCTGATCCTCGCGCCGCGCGGGCGGGCCTGGGGTCTCGTCTGGCTGGGCCTCGCGGTCGTGCTCAGCCTCGCCACCCTTCCCTTGACCATCGTCCAGCTCGAAACGCTGTTCGGCTTCGGCGGCCGGCCAATCCGCCTCGACTACCTCGTGCTCCTCTGGGCAGCCGTGCCGTGGGTCTGGCGCCACCCGGACCCGCCCTGGTGGCTGCACCCGCGCGAGTGGCCCGCCGGCCGTACCCGGTCCGGCGCCGCCCTGCGCCGCGCTGGCACCGCGTCGGCCGGGTGGCTCCGCACCGTGCGTCGAGAGCCGGACGTCGCCGCCGCGACGGTACGGCGTGAGGTCGGGGCCCGGGTGCGCCAATTCCTCCGGCTGGGAGCGTGAGGAGGACCAGATCGATTCGGCACTCGGGGCAGATCAGGTCGCGGCGACGACCTCTTCCGTGGCCACCGCCCGACCGGGTTCGGGCACTGAACGCAGGAACGCCGCCCCCAGCAGGTAGAACGCGGCCGCCAGCGCGAACGCCGCCCGAGGGCCCGCTGGACCTTCCTCGACGCCGCCCACAAGGTCCATCAGCGTCCCGCCCGTCACCAGCGCGACCGGACCCGCGGAGGCCGTCGCAACGTTGCTCATCCCCATGAACCGGCCCGCGGATTCCTTGGGGATGATGTCGGTCATGAGCGCCCAGTCCACCGCGAGGAACGATCCGGCGGCCGTTGCGATCAACACCACGCCGAGCTCCGCGACGAGCACGCCGGGCGCGACCGCCATCAGCAGCGTGCCCAGGCCACCGAGCAGGCAGCTCGCGTAGATCACCGGCTTGCGCCCCAGGCGGTCAGAGAGACGCGCGGCGGGCCACGTGCTGAGCAGGATCACCAGCGCGATCAGCGCGTTCGTGGCCGGCACCCAGAAGCCCTTGTCAGCGGCACTCATGAGGAGCGAGCGGTCCAGGTACAGCACCGCCAGCTTCGAGAGGATCGAAATGCCGGCGAGCACGCACAGCCGAGAGGCCACCAGCCAGACGAAGCCACGGTGGGCGAAGACGTCCATGCCCCAGGTTTCGCGCGCGACCGCGAGCCACGAGCGTCCGCCGCGGTCCTTGGGAGGTCGTCCGTCCGCCACCCAGAGCAGCGTGCCGACCGCTGTCGCGAGCTCGACGACGCCGAGGATGATCGTCGGGATGGTCCAGTCGCCCAGGGCGTAGCCGGTCGAGACGATGAGTGTGCCGCCGACCACTCCAAGGATGGACATGACGCCCACGAGAGCACTCGCGGTGGCCACCTGGCGCGCCGGGACCAGGTCCGGCACGTAGCCCTGGAACGGCCCCTGCGCGAAGTTGGAGCTGAACTGGAGCAGGACGACGAAGGCGAGGATCGCGAGGTACGTCTGCGACGTTGCGATGCCCACCAGGAAGACCACGTCGAGCACGGAGCCGATGGCGATGTACGGCTTGCGCCGGCCCCAGCGGCTGATCGTGTAGTCGCTGATGGAACCGACCGTCGGCTGGACGAGGATCGCGATCGCGACCGCGAAGATGTCCAGCACGGCCAGCGCCCGTCCGGCCTGCCCGGCGCCCGCAAGGTCCGGCACGCGCTCCTGGAGGACGATATTGAGGCCGCCCCAGATCGCATTGATGCCGAACCAGTAGATCGAGAGCTGGGTTAGCTGGCGCAATGGCAGGCGCAGCATCGGCCGGCCGACAGCGACATCGGCCCCCTCGGTCGCGCTGGTCGCCGCGTCTCGCTCGGCCACGATCCTTCTCTCCCCGCGCTCAGCGCGAGGATGACGTGTCAACAACAGATCCGTGACGTCCCCGCGGTGGTGGTCGACGTCATGCCGAACCGGCCTGGCACGAGGGGCACCAGTAGGTGCGGCGCGGAAAGGCCCCATGGCGGCGCGCCTCGATGAGGGTTCCGCAGCGGCGGCACGGGCGACCGGCTCGGCCATAGACCCAGAGCCGCGAACGTGGGGAGCGCGGGCCGGGGCCCCGGTCGCTCAGCGTGTCGCGCGCGACCGCGCCGACATTGGCGCGCTTGAGCCGGCGCACGGTGAGGACGAGACGCGCCAGCGTCGCGTCATCGACGGCGTTCAACGCGGCGAACGGGGCCACCCGCTCGATGAACAGCGCCTCGCTCTTGTAGACGTTGCCGATGCCAGCCAGGGCCCGCTGGTCGAGCAGCGCCTCGGCGACGGTCACGTTGGCCCGGGCCGGGTCGCGCAGCCGCGTGAGCACCTCGGCGGGCTCGACTTCGTCGGCAAGGATGGCCGGGCCAAGGGCCGAGAGCACCGGGTGGAGCGCCTCGATGCGCTCCTCGAAGAGACCGACGGAGGCAGCGTCGAACAGGACCGCCACAGCGCCACGCACCTCGAGCACCAGGTGGGCCCGCGATGGGGCTCGCCTCCAGCGCTCCCCCGGGCGGTAGCGATGCCAGGAGCCGTTCATGCCCAGGTGGCTGCGCAGTTCCAGCCCCGAATCGAAGCGGATCAGCAGGTGCTTGCCGTGAGCGGTGACCTCGGTGACCGTCGCGCCGACGAGGCGCCCGACCTGAGGGCCCGGTAACCGCGCCCGTGACGCCAGGACGGCCCGCCCCACGAGATGCGGGCGCAGACCCGCGGCGGTGCGAGCCAGCGTGTCGCCCTCAGGCACGGCGACCGTACGGCCCGCTGAGTAACCCGGCTTCGCCGCGGCCGGCGGGCCGTGTCGTCCGGAGGAGAACCCCGCGGTAGCTGGGCGTGAACCCCGCCTCCAGCAGGCGGTCGCGCCATGCGGAGCTGCCGACCGGATGGCCGTCGACCCGCGTGATGAGCAGCTCCTTCTGCCGGCCGTCCACGACCAGGTCTGCGAGCGCCGCGAGCGCCATCTGCGCCATGTTCGGATCGTCCGCGGCGGGGAGGGTCTGGAGCGAGTTCCCGCCGCGCTCCACGTACAGCGCGGGAACACCATCCACCACGACGGCGTACGCGCCCGCGGCGCGCTGCAGCGGCCGTCGATCGTCCTCCCCGCGCCGCGGCCACGGCAGTGCCGACCCGTAAGGGTTCGCGGGGTCCGTGGCCGCGAGCAGGTGCACGGCCGGTGCCGTCGACTCCGCCTCGCGCAGCGCCCGCAGCCGGTCCACGGCGCCGGGCAGCGCGAACTGCGCCGCGCCAAGTCCCTCCACGAAGTAGCCGCGCCGAACCCGACCCGATTCCTCCAGCGCGCGCAGGACCGGGTAGACGGCCGCGAATCCGCCCGGACTGCCCTCGGCGGCGACGGCCTCGCGAGTCAGGACGCCATGCCGCTCCAGCAGCGCGAGCGTCGACGCATGCAGGCCGGCCGTGCGCTCGGGTGCGCCGGGCGGCTGAGCCTCTGGATCCGAGACCAGCGACCAGCGCCCCGCCGCCTCCGGCGGCCCGAGCGAGGTGAGCCGTGCCGGCCGACGCCGCGGCTCTGCCGCTGGGCGCCTCCAGCGCAGGGCTCGCAGCGGAGCGAACGTGTCGTTGGTCACTTCGCCTGCCCAGACAAGGTCCCACAGCGCGTCGAGCACCTCGCGGTCGGAGCCGCCGCCCGCCGCCGCGTAGAGCTCCCGGTAGAACGACGCGCCCCGGCGCCCGAGCCAGGACCGGATCGCCTCGTGGCGAGGACCGCTGGGCCGCTCCGCCTCGAGGTTGAGCCCGGCCGTCACGTCCCGCAGGACCTCCCGGCCCGGGCGATGCAGGGCGATCCGCCCGTCGTCGCGGCCAAGCGAACCGCGCCCGACCCACGCCACCTCGCCCATGGCCCCGAGCTCGTCGAGGAGGCGCGGCTGGTAGCCGGGCACGCGCGACGGCAGGATGTCCCGCTCCAGCACTGAGGCCGGGACCGCGACCCCGGAG
>VGPE01000029.1 GCA_016875645.1 Chloroflexota bacterium | reverse complement strand
CATACCTGGAGATGGGCGTCCGGCACTTCTGCATGAACGCGGACATCTACATCCTCCACGACTGGCTCAAGTCGAACGGGCGCGCGCTGCGGGACCTCGTCGAGGGCGTCGCATCGGCTCCGGTGGCTGCCGCAGGCTACCGGGGGGCGACCACCGCGAGGTGACCGGCGCGGCCTGACCGCGCGACTTACATCGAGCTGACATTGCGCGACGCGATCGAACACGCTGGCGGGGGAACCTTCGCGCGTCCCGGGCCACGAACCGGGCCGCGCCAGGAGACCTGCCCGATGCTCATTCGCCAACTCGATCGGACTCGAACCCAGCCTGCCCGAACCCACGACGACGCGGACCCGCGGGCGCCCGATCGGCGGCCGGCATGGGTCCGCCGCCTTGACGATCGCATTCGGGTGGCACCCGACCTGCAGCGACACCTGACCGTTAACCGTCCCGTTCGCTGACGCTTCAGCCGGTCAGCACCTCGACCCGGGTCACCCACTTCACCCAGTCGAGGCCGCGCCGATCGGGAACGACGAGCCGGCAGGGCGCGCCGTTCGCGACCGGCAGCGGGGCGCCCGCGACGCCGGTCGCCAGCAGGCAGTCGGACGCCTCGGCGAGTCCGATCGTCGCGCCCCAGCCGGTCGCCGAGTGGACCACCACTCGCGCAGCGGCAGGCAGCGGGCGGGCCGCCTCGATCAGGCGGCGGAGCGGAATCCCCGACCACTCGGTCCGGTGGGCCCAGCCGGAGGTGCAGTCCAGCACGGCGGTCCTCCGCTCCAAACCGAGCGCGGCCAGCGAGTCGAGGTCGAAGGTCGCCGGGTGAGCCACCGCGCCTCCGACGGTGAGCCGCCAGGTCGCCGGGTCGATGGGCGGGGCCGTGTCGCCGAAGAACGTGGTCGCGGGCGGCGCGCCGCCCGACGGCAGCCAGCGCGACCCTGTGAAGCGCCGGGTGCCGCCGAAGACCCGGTCAGAGCCTCGGCGGTCGCCCACAGCTCGACGCCGACCATGCCGAGCGTCGCTCCGGCCATGAGCGAGCGCCGGCTCATCCGCTGTCCCGCGATGGGCAGCGCTGACCGCCCGGGCACCAGCAAGCGCCAGCGCCGCGGTGCGAGATGGAGCAGGAGGACGCCGGCGAGCGCGATGCCGGCCGCGACATGCCACGTGATCAGCGTCCATGGGCCGACCACGATGAGCGTGCCCGACGCGACGGAGGTGAACCCGCCGAGCACGGACGCCAGCCCGAGAATCGTCACGAGCGCACCGACCGCGAGGCGACGGCCATGGCCGGCCCGCATGGCGCGCGGAAGGCTGGTTCGAAGCTTGAGAGCGAGCGCCGCGAGCAGGACGGCACCGGCCAGCCCGTGCGCAACGAAGACCCACGTCAGGCCCGGCTCGCCCGCGCGCAGGGTGAGCAGGCCGGTGGCCGCGGCGGCGACCAGGAGGACAAAGAGGCCCCGATCCAGGCTTGCGCTCGACATCAGCAGCGAGGATGCACTGGTTCTGTGACGGTGTCATTCGCGACCGCATCGGAGCGTCGCGATCGCCGAGCGATGCGGGCGCCGTACAGTGGCAACGGACCAACGGCACCGGAGGGCAGGGCAGGATGCGGTATGTCGGGCTGGCGATCGGCGTCGTGAGCACGGTGAACCAGCGCCAGGTCCGCAAGGCCGTCTGCCTCGGGACTTGCGCTGTCGTTGCATCAGAAACTCTCGTACCCGAGGCGCGCCACGTCCGCCGCGAGGGGCTCCAGGATGTCCGGCCCGTAGCCAGCCGACACGCCGAAGCCGAGCAGGGCGCGCTGCGGACCGTCCGGACGAGTCATCGGGCCAGTCTGTCATGAGGGTTGCCCCCATCACCACGCCGCGTCTTGTGTTGCTGTCCATGGACGAGAGAACGAATCGAGCTGCTGCTTGACCGCAACGAGGTCGCGGCCGGCGAGCACCTGGGCGCGGTGCTGCCCGACGACCTCGGGGCGGCGGCCGAAGGTCTGCTCCGCGTCCGCCTCAGTGACCTGCGCAACCATCCCGCGGCACAGCCCTGGTTGCTGCGCGTGATCGCGGACCGCGGGACGCCGAGACGCATGGTGGGATTCGTGGGATTCCATGGTCCGCCCGACGCGGCGGGCCGGGCCGAGATCGGCTATGAAGTGCTGCCCGAGCACCGCCGACGCGGGATCGCCGTGGAAGCGGCGCGGGCCATGCTCGCCTGGGCGAGCCGCCACGGGGCTCGGACCTTCGTGGCGTCGATCCGGCCGGACAACGCCGCCTCGCGGGGCGTCGCCGCGCAGCTTGGGTTCCAGCAGGCCGGCAGCCGGTGGGGCCCGGTCGACGACACGGAGTTCATCTACGAGCTCCCTGCCGATCGGCTCGCGGGATGGGAGTTGCCCCCGCGAGCCGGCGCCTGACGTCCGGAGGGCCGACCCGCCGCGTGCGACGACTCGGGCGCGCCGCGCGACGACGCCGTGGAGGTCCGCGCCCGAGCGGTTCATCCGAGAGCGGCGCGAACCCCGGCTGCCGCCTCTCCGGACGCAAGGTCGGCCGGCGTTCTCCCCGTGTCGTTGACGACAGCCGGGGCCGCGCCGTGCGCGCGCAGCGCCCCGACCATCGCCGGGTTGCCGTTCTGGGCCGCGGAGTGGATCGGCCGCCATCCCCCGGCCTGCGCCTCGTTCGGGCGTGCCCCGGCGGCGAGCAGCAGCCGGACCGAATCGAGGCTGTTGCCGGCCGCAGCGCTGTGGAGCGGCATCGGTGCCCCGAAGCCGTCGGCCCGGGCGTGGAGGTCGCTGCCGGCCTCGACGAGCAGGCTGGCGGCGGCCGGCTCATCGAAGAAGACCGCGAGGTGCAGCGCTGTCCAGCCGTCGTTCGACCGCGCGTTCACGAGGTCGGGGTCCGCCGCCAGGAGGGCCCCGAGGCGCGCGAGATCGCCGACCGCCGCGGCGTCGAACAGATCCAGGGGCGGCCCGGCGGCGAGCAGGATCGCGACGAGATCGGTCGCACCGCGGTACCGAGCGGCGCGGAGGGCCGAGAGGCCAGCGGGATCACGCGCCCCGGCCACCGCCGGGTTACCGGCGACGAGGCGGCGGAGGCCCTCGACGTCGTGGCCGTCGATCGCGCGGAAGACAGCGGGGCGCGGCACGTCCATGGCGGGCTATTGCTCGGCGACCGGCACCGCAGCGCGCACGTGCGACTCGATCTCCGCCTCCACGACGGCGGCCGCGGCCGCTTCGGGCTTCCAGGCCGGCGGAGCCACCCGCAGATCGCGAACCGGCGAGAAGAGGAGCCACGCCACCGAAATGAGCGAACCCGCCGCGGCGATCGTGACCGCCATCTGGACGCCGAGCGCGGAGCCGACGACGCCGCCGACGAGTGCGCCCACCGGAGCGACGCCGACGGCCAGGAACTTGATCGTGCCCGTCAGGCGCCCGAGAAGGCGGTCGGGGGTGATCGACTGGCGCAGCGAGATCTGGTTGACCATGAAGATGGGCAGCCCGAATGAGGTGCCCAGGCGAGCGACGACCAGGAGCGGAAGGGCGGTCTCGGGGGTTGCCAGCGGCACCAGCAGTCCGAAGCAGGACGACGAGAAGATTGCCGCGATCAGCGCCCGGCCGAGTCCCAACCAGCGGGCCACGGGCGCGGCGACCAGTGCCCCGGCGATGAACCCGAGGTTGCCCAGGGCGACCACCAGGCCGATGTACCCCGCGCCAAGGCCGAGGTCGCGCGACGCGAAGAGGATGAAGACCGCCATGAGCATCGCGTCGAAGAAGAAATAGGTCGCCATCGTGCCCACGATCGCGCGCAGCGTGCGATTGCCCACCACGAGGCGCAGGCCCTCGCGCATCTCCTGGCCCATCCCGGGACGCCGGCCCGGGCGCGGGGGCGGCTCGGGGCGGCCGATGACGAGCACCATGAATGCGGTCACGAAGAGGGCGACTGAGTTGACGAGGATGGCGATGGGCGCCGAGAGGAAGGTCACGAGCGCGCCGCCGAGGCCCGGCCCCACCACCTGCGCCGCGGATCGCGAGAGCTCCAGCTTGCTGTTGCCCTCGACCAGCTGGCGCCGCTCGATGAGCGTGGGCAGGTAGGACTGCGCCGCCACGTCGAAGAGCAGCCCGCCCGCCCCGGACACCAGCGCGGCGAAGTACAGCACCCACATGCTCAGGTTGCCGGTCATGGAGGCCGCGGGTACCAGCAGGAACGCGCCTGCCATGGCGCAACACGACCAAACGAGAATCGGCCGCCGCCGGACCCGGTCCACCCACACGCCGATGGGCAAGCTCAGCACGAGGTAGGGCAGCAGCACCAGCGCCCCCAGGACGCCCATCTCGGTCGGGCTCGCGTTCAGGAGCAGAGCAGCCGCGAGCGGCAACGCCAGGTAGGTGATCTGGCCACCGAGCTGGCTGACCGATTCGCCGAACCAGAGGCGGCGAAAATCACGGTCGGCCCACAGCTCGCCGGGCCGGACGGCGCCGAGGAATCGGGCTAGCACTGGCGGAGTCTACGCCGGGCCGGCCGCGCCTCCGAGCGGGAGTCGGACGCGCACGATCGTGCCGCGGCCGGGACCCTCGCTGGAAACCGCGATCGTGCCCCCATGCGCTGTGACCAGGTCCCGCGCGATCGCGAGCCCGAGGCCGCTGCCTCGGCTGCCGGCCCCCTTCACGAAGCGATCGAAGGCGCGCGGCAGCAGCTCGGCGGGGATCCCCTCCCCGGTATCGGCGACCGCCACCTCGAGTGCCGTGCCATTGGCCGCCGCTGCGGAGACGGTCACCGAGCCGCCGGGCGGGGTGTGTGCGAGCGCGTTCGAGACGAGGTTGGCGAGCGCCTGGCGCAGGCGCCCGGGATCGGCCTCGATCGAAGGCAGGTCGGGCGGCAACGCTGCGCGAAGCTCGACACCGGTCGCGCGCGCGGTCGGCGAGAACGTCGCAACGACATCGTTCACGAGGAGCGCTGGCTCGACGGCCTCGAGCGCCAGCGTCAGCGTGCCGGTCTCCGCCATTGACAGTGTGCGCAGGTCCTCGATCAGCCTCTCGAGCGCCCGCAATTCGTCGAGCGCCGGCTCCAGGTGCGCCGCGTCCGCGGGGTAGACACCGTCGATGACACCCTCGATCCGGCCCTGGATCACGGTCAGGGGCGTGCGCAACTCATGCGCGATGTCGGCGAGGAAGCGCCGGCGCTGCCGTTCGTTGGCGTCGAGGCGCTCGCTCATCGCGTTGAACGATCGGGCGAGCGCCCGGACCTCGCCCGGGCCCTGCTCGTCCACGCGAGCCGTCAGATCGCCACCTTCGATCCGGACCGCTGCGTCGATCAGGGCGTCGAGAGGCGCCGACAGCCGGCGCACGCCCCGCAGGACGCCGACGATGACGATCAGGCCCAGGACGACGGCCATGATCGCGCCGACCCGAATGACCGGGGGCGCAGACAGCAATCCCGCCGCCGTCCCGACGGCCCACACCCCGGCGACGCCCAGGCCAGCCGCGAAAACGAGCGCCACGAAGATCAGGCAGCCGAGCGGCCGTCGGCGTCGATGGGGTCCCCAGCGCTGCCAGTCCGGCGGCCCGTCCCCGCGATGGCCCCAGCCGCCCCTCATCGGTCGGGCTCCGCGAACCGGTAGCCCACGCCGAAGACGGTCTGGACGTAGCGCGGGGCCCGCGGGTCCGGCTCCAGCTTCCGGCGGACGTTCTTGACGTGGGCGTCGATCGCCCGCTCATATGACTCGAACGCGACGCCGTGGACCGCATCGAGCAGCTGCGCGCGGGTGAAGATCCGCCCCGGCTCGCGGGCGAGCGTCGCCACGATCTGGAACTCGGTCGGGGTCAGCTCCACGCGCCGGCCGGCGACCGTGAGGCGCATCCGCGGCAGATCCAGCTCAACGTCGCCCACCGCGATCCGCTCGGCGGCCCGGGCGGCCCCTTCGGCGCGACGCAGGACGGCGCGGATCCGGGCCACCAGTTCCCGGGGGCTGAACGGCTTGGTCACGTAGTCGTCGGCGCCGAGCTCGAGGCCCACCAGGGTGTCGGTCTCGTCGCTGCGCGCGGTGAGCATCACGATCGGCACACTCGACGTGGAGCGGATCCGGCGGGTGACGTCCAGGCCGTCGAGCAGCGGCAGCCCGAGGTCCAGCACCACGAGGTCGGGCCGGCGCCCGGCGATCGTCGCGAGCGCGGCCGGCCCGTCGCCGGCGACGAGCACCTCGAAGCCCGCCCGCTCGAGATAGTCGCGGACGAGTTGAACGATCCGCGGCTCGTCGTCGACGACCAGGATCGTGCTCATCAACGTCGATTGTGGACGTCACGAGGCGGGGCCGACCAGCCGACCCCGCCCCGAACGCACCGACCGTCAGCGGCCCGCAGTGTCAGTCGGCGACGCGGGTGGCTCGTGCGCCCGGCGATGCCATGCCTCGAGCATCGCGTCCATCGGCGCCGGCACGTCGCCGGACGCCCAGCGCGACCCATCCCAGTGGCCCGGGCCGCCCCAGCCGCGGCCTCGCCCGCCGAACGCGAACGCGCGCAGCAGCAATCCGACCAGCAACAGGACGAACAGGAAGCCGAAGATGCCGAACCCGAAGCCGAAACCGGGCCAGGCCACCGGGTACACGACTCCACCCGTCGCCGGCGCGACGGCCACGCCGGCCTGGCCGGCCGCCATGCATGCGCCGTACGCGAGGGTGCCGACGACGACGACGATGAGGAGGACGAGGAAGACCCGGCCGAGACCAGAACGACGGTTCATGTGAGCGCTCCTTGCGAGTGATGGCGTTGATGACGCGATCCTCGGCCGGAGATGTGAAGCGGGCATGAAGTCCCGAGGGAGCGGGCGTGGAGAACGGGTCAGCCCGCGTGGCCAGCGCGCCCGATCAGCCCGCCTGGGCGGCCCGGCACGCGGCGCAGCGGCCGGCCAGGGTGAGGTGGTCCAGGAAGATGTCGAAGTCGTGGGTCCGCCGGAAGGCGCGGGCGATCGGTGCTGCCTGGGCGGCGTCGATCTCGCGGCTGGCGCCGCACGACGAGCACACCAGGTGGCCGTGCTCCGCGACGGGCTGGACGTGGAACTCCTCCCGCCCGTCGAGGCCGTGGCTGTGGCGGATGACGCCCAGTTCCTCGAGGACGTCGAGCGTCCGGTAGACCGTGGACGGCGTGGTGGCGGGGTCCAGCTTGCGGCAGCGCTCCAGAAGTTCGCTGCCGGTGATATGGCCGTCGGTCGCGGCCAGGACCTGGAGAATCTGGCGCCGCTGGGGCGTCCAGCGCATGCCCCGCGCACGGAGCTCCTCGCGCACGGTGCCCCACGTCGCGCGGTCCCGAGATCTAGCCGCTGTCATCGTCCGTACTATACTGGTGATGCAACTGCGACGAGTTGCAGTAAGGCGTCCGCAACACTCGCGCCGCTGGAGTCATCCGATGTTGACGATCGCCGGTGATCCCGGCCTGGACCCTCGACAGGGCTTTCTGCTGCACGCACCCGACGGCTTCCTGACCGTGCCGGTCGCTGCCGTGATGTGGGCGCTCACGCTCATGATCCTGGCCATTGCGGTGCGACTGTCCAACCGCTCCTTCGACGAGCGTGCCGTGCCGCTGCTCGGCGTCATGGCAGCGTTCATCTTCGCGGCCCAGATGTTCAACTTCCAGGTCATCGGGGGGACGTCCGGCCATCTCCTGGGCGGCGTGCTGGCGGCGGTGCTCCTGGGGCCATGGGCTGCCACGATCGCAATGGCGTGCGTCGTCGCGGTGCAGGCGCTGGTCTTCCAGGACGGCGGCCTCGTTGTGCTCGGCGCCAACATCTTCAACATGGGCGTCATCGGCACGCTGGGCGGCTTCTGGCTGTACCGTCTGATCGCCGGCCTGCTCGGCGGTGAGGCGAAGGGGCGACTGCCGGCCGCGGGCGTCGCTGCCTGGGTCTCCGTGGTGGCGGGCGCGGTCGCAATGGCCATCCAACTGGCGGTCTCCGGTACGACGCCCCTCGAGGTGACGCTGCCCGCCATGGTCGGTGTACACGCCCTCATCGGGATCGGCGAAGCGGTCATCACGATCGCCGCCCTGGCGTTCATCGGGGCGACCCGCGCGGATCTCTTCGACATGCGCAGCAGCCGGGCGCAGGCATGAACCGGCCGGCCGAGGACCGCGGCGCGTCCGCGAACGGCCCGCAGCGGCGGTGGTGGCTTGTGGGCCTCGCGATCGCAGCGCTCGTCGTGATCGTCCTTGCCCCGCTGGCATCGCCGGATCCGGACGGCCTGGAGCGCGTCGGGGGGGACCAGGGGTTCCTGGACCGCGCCCGAGAGGCGCTGGTCAACATCCTCCCGGGGTACGCGGTGCCCTTCATCGACGATCCCGTGATCTCCACGATCGTCGCCGGCCTGATCGGCGTCGCGCTCGTGTTCGGAGCGATGTGGCTGCTGGGCCGCTTCCTTGCGCGACGGCCCTCTGGGCCGCAGGCAGGGCCACGCTGATGGCGCCGCCCGACGCGGCCTGAAAGGCCACCGACCTGGAGCTCGACCGCTACGTCGCGCGCGACAGTTGGATCCATCGGGCCGACGCGCGCCTCAAGTTCCTCGCGACGATTGCGTTCATCCTTTCGGTCAGCCTGCTCCCGCCCGGCGCATTCCCGGGCCTCGGAATCGCGTGGCTGGCGACGGTCTTCGTCGCGCTCGCGGCGCACCTCGGCGCGACCCGTGCGCCACGCGCCGCCTTCCTCGCGGCGCCGTTCCTGCTGGCCGCCCTGCCTCTGATCTTCACCCGGCCAGAGGACCCGCTGGGCAGCTTCGCGCTGGGCCCGCTCACGCTGACGGTCAGCGGCGAAGGCCTGCGCCTCTTTGCGACGATCGCCCTCAAGAGCTGGATCAGCGTCCAGGCGGCGCTGCTGCTCGCGTACACGACGCCGTTTCACGATCTGGTCGACGGCCTGCGGCAGTTGCGCCTGCCGGGAATCATGGTGTGGATCATCAGCTTCATGTATCGCTACCTGGCCGTCCTCGCTGACGAGGCGACCCGGATGATGCGGGCTCGTGCCGCGCGCTCGGGCGGCAGGGACGGATCGCGCGGGGGCGGCCCCCTGCGCTGGCGCGCCACCGTTACGGGGCGGATGGCCGGGTCGCTCTTCCTGCGCTCGTACGAGCGCAGCGAGCGGATCTACGCGGCGATGCAGTCGCGTGGGTTCGAGGGCACCCTTCGCCATCTCCACGGCCACGCGGTGACCGCGGGCGAGATGGTCGCGTTCGCGGTCTTCGTCGGCATCCTCGTCGCGTTCGAGGTGGCCGCCCATGCCTGGCTGCCGCGCCTGTGACCGCGCACCAGCACGCCCACGAGCACGTCCATGACGGCGTGGTCCACGTCCACCCGCACCAGCACGACCACGAGGGGGGTCCGGCCGCGTCGCTGACCGAAGGTGAGGTCATCGAGCGCTGGGTCGACCTCGAACACGTCCACTACAGCTACCCCGACGGCTTCGAGGCGCTGCGCGGCGTGGACCTGCGGATCTCGCGCGGAGAAAAGGTTGCGCTGGTGGGCCCGAACGGGGCCGGCAAGAGCACGCTCATGCTTCACCTCAACGGCATCAACCTGCCGTCCCACGGCCAGGTCCGGATTGCGGGGATGTCGGTCACTCGCGACAACCTGCGGCGGGTGCGCGCCGAGGTGGGCCTGGTCTTCCAGGACCCCGACGACCAGCTGTTCAGCCCGACAGTCTTCGACGATGTGGCGTTCGGGCCGCTGCACATGGGCGTGCCCGAGGCCGAGATCCACGCGCGCGTGGAGCGGGCACTCGCAGCGGTGGGCATGGCCGGCTTCGAGCGGCGGACGCCGCAGCGCATGAGCCTCGGGCAGCGAAAGCGCGTGGCGCTGGCCACCGTGCTCCCGATGGACCCGAGCGTGCTGGTGTTCGACGAACCGTCGGCAGGGCTCGACCCGCGCGGCCGGCGGGAGCTGATCGGGCTGCTCGGGGGCCTCGGCCAGACCCTCCTGATCTCGACGCACGACATGCGCCTCGTGGCCGAGGTGTTCCCACGGACGGTGGTGATGGACGGCGGCCTGATCGTCGCGGACGGCGCCACGGCTGCGATCCTCTCGGATGACGCCCTGCTGGAGGCGCACGGCCTCGAACGACCCTGACGGCGGCGAGTCCCGGATCGGCTTCGTCAGGTGACGTGGGCGCGCTCTCGCCCTTCTGCGACCGCCCCCGCCCATGCCGCAGCCCGACATCACGGGCAGGCCCTCAGGGTGTGGGACACCCGGCGCCCGGCGCCGGGAGGCGACGTGATTGAATGGCGCGATGCTGGATCGCCTGGGCCTCAATGCACTTGGCTACGGGCCGTTCCGGATCTTCTTCGTCAGCAACTTCCTGTCCAACTCCTCGATGTTCGTGTTCAACGCGGGACTGGGCTGGTACATCCTCAAGCTGACCGACTCGCCCGCGGCTGTCGGCTTTGCCTTCTTCGTGAACGGCCTGCCGTGGCTGCTGCTCATGGCGCACGCGGGGCTGCTGACCGACCGGTACGGCCCGCGGCCACTGGTGGCGCTCTCGTACGCCATCACCGGCGCCGCCATCCTCGCCCTGGGCGCCCTGGCACTCATCCCCGGGACGCCCCTCTGGGCCGTGCTTGCCCTGGCGTTTTTCGTCGGGGCCTTCCAGACGGTCGGCGCGCCCGGGTTCATCTCGATCGTCACGGAGCTGGTCCCGGCGGGCGCCGTCTCGAGCGCTGTCGCGCTCAACTTCCTGGGCATCAGCGTGGGCCGGATCGCGGGCGGGATCATCGGCGGCACCCTGATCGGGTTGGGCCCCGCCGGCTTCGCGCTGGTCGGCGCGGCGTTGTTCCAGGCGGCTCCGGCGCTGCACATCTGGCGCCTGGCGACGATCCCCGTGGAGCGGTCGCCCCGGAGCGAACGCGGCCTGCTGGGGCCGCTGCTCGACGCGGCTCGGTACGGCGTTCGCAACCCGACCCTGGGCGTCATCCTGCTGCTCTCCGCCGGGCCCGGCCTCCTT
This sequence comes from Chloroflexota bacterium, assembly GCA_016875645.1. Taxonomy (GTDB): domain Bacteria; phylum Chloroflexota; class Limnocylindria; order Limnocylindrales; family CSP1-4; genus VGPE01. Next base: position 7,521 of record VGPE01000029.1, on the reverse strand, counting down.
GGCCTGTCCTACAACTTCATCCTGCCCGTGGCTGCCCAGGAGATGGGCATCGGCGGCGAGGGCCTGGGACTCCTGCTCGCGGCAAGTGGTGCGGGTGGCCTGCTGGCCGGAATGACGGCAGAGGGCGTCATGCGCCGGTTCGGCCACGGCCGCACCGTGTTCACCGGTCTTGCTTCGTCGGCCCTGGGGCTGACCGCCTTCGGGCTGATGCCCACGATTCTCGTGCCGATCGCACTGGTCGCGATCGGCTTCGTCGGCGCCGGATTCCTCGTCTACTCGGCGGCCAGCCTGTCGCTGGTCCAGGCGCTTGCGCCCCCGGCGCTCCGGGGCCGCCTGACCAGCCTCTTCACGCTCCTGTACTGGGGCCTCATGCCCATCGGGGGGCTGCTCGGCGGCGCCGCCGCGGAGCTGACCAATGCGCGCTTCACGATCGCCGCGGCCGGCCTGATCTTGCTTGGCACCGGGGTTGCGGCGGTCCTTGGCCGGCGGCAGATCCTCGACCTGCGGGTGGAGCGGGACGGTACGCTGCAGGGCGCGGAGCAGGAGACGACGGCGCGGGCCGCCTGACAGGCGCGTTTCAGGTCACGCGGCGGCGGTGGCGCCGCTGCACCACCCGTATCCTGCCGGTGCGCGGATGGCAGAGCGGATGAGCGACGAGCGGAACCCTCGCGCCCGCACGCCCGCGGCGCCCGCCGAACCGGACGGGGCCGACGAGGCGGCCGAGCCCGTGCCGGCCCTCCCGAACCTGGGACCGCGCGTCCAGTCTCGCTGGCTCGCGATGCGCGACGGGGTCCGGATCGCCATCGACGTCATCCTCCCCTCCGACGCGCAACCCGACCGCTCCCTGCCCGCGGTCATGATCATGACGCGCTACTGGCGCAGCTTCCGCCTGCGGATCCCCGGCCCGCGCGGCCGCCCGCCGATGGGCCCCGACTTCGGCCTTGTCGAGGCGCTCCTTCGCCACGGGTTCGCGGTCGTGGTGGTCGACGCACGAGGCAGCGGAGCCTCGGACGGCGTCTGGACGCACCCCTGGTCAGACGCCGAGATCGAGGACTACGGCGAAGTTGCCGACTGGGTCGCGGGCCAGCCGTGGTCCAGCGGGCGGGTCGGCGCGGCGGGACTCTCGTACGCCGGGACGAGTGCGCTGCTGCTCGGAGCAACCGGTCGGGCGCAGGTCCGGGCGATCGTGGCGAGCAACATCGAGTACGACGTGTTCACCGATATCGTGGCGCCGGGCGGCATCCGCAACCGCGCCTTCGTCCGCGCCTGGAGTCACGCCATCCGTCTGCTCGATCGCGACCGGCCGCCATCGTTCTTCGGGACAATGGGCCGGCTCCTCGTGGCGGGCGTTCGGCCGGTCGACGAGGACGCCGGGCGACGCGGCCTGCGACGGATCCTGGCCAGGCGCCTCAACCCGTCGGTGGGCGCCTCGCTCGCGCACGCCCTGGCGCGCGACGATCGGTACGGCGACCAGGAGGTCACCGTGGAGGCGCTCGGGATCCCGTGCTGGGTGGAGGCGCTGCGGGCCGGCAGCCCACCGACACAGTTGTGGGCGAGCTGGCTCGACGGGGCCACGGCGGACGCGGCCCTCCGCATGTGGGCCACCCTCCCATCGATCCGCGAGCTTCGGATCACCGCGACGAGCCACACGGGCGAGGACGGCGCCGACCCGTTTGCCGAGGGCTCGCCGCCACAGCCATCGATGCCCGAGCGCCTGTCCGAGGTCGCGCATTTCCTTGACGGCCGGCTGCGCAGCGACGACGCATCGCCGGATGAGCGGCGCATCCACTACGTGACGATGGGCGAACAGCCCGCCTGGCACACGACGACGGCGTGGCCACCACCCGGCGTCGCCGGACAGGAACTGTTCATCGCGCGGGGCGGGCGATTGCAGTGGGAACAGGGTCACGACGTGGGGAGCGTGATCGTGCCGCTGGACCGGCGCGCATCGACCGGTCGCTGCAACCGCTGGCACACGGGCCTCGCCCGGCCGGTCCGCTACGGCGACCGGCGCCGAGCCGATCGGCTGCTCGCGACGTGGACGGGCGACCCACTCCCGGCGCCCCTCGCGATCACCGGGCACCCCGTCGCAATCCTCGCGATCCGGGCCCCCGCAGAGGATGTGGCCCTCTTCGTCTATCTCGAGCTGATCGAGCCGTCCGGCGAGGTGCACTACCTGACCGAGGGGATCCTGCGAGCGGCGCACCGCGGACGCCGGCCCGAGCGGGAGCCCACGTTCCGCCGCCGCGATCTGCACCCACTCGAACCGAATGTCCGGACCGAGCTGCGGATCCCCTTCCAGCCGACGTCCGTTCTCGTCCCCGCGGGCTGGCGACTCAGGCTCGCGGTCGCGGGCGCCGACCGCGACACGTTCGCGACGCTTGCCGGCCAGCCGCAGGAGATCACCCTGGAGTTCGGCGGCCCGGCCGCATCGCGGCTCCTGGTCCCGATCGTGGAGTGAGCCCCCGGGCCGTCAGCGCCGCGCGCTCCCCACTGGCCCGCGCTCAAGCCATGTCCAGGCGACGACGCCCCGGACCTTGACGCAGGCCGTTGGAGGGCCCACCGTCTCCGGTGCCGATCGGCAGACGAAGGTTGGGAGACCGGATGGCTCGGATGACGCGCCACATCACGATCAAGCGCCCGATCGAGGACGTCTTCGCGGTGCTGACCGACGTGGAGAAGACCGGGACCTGGTTCCCCGGCAACGTCGAGGAGCACTGGACCTCATCGCCCCCGCATGGCGTGGGCTCGACGCGACGTGCCGTGGTGACCATTCTGGGTCGCCGGAGCGTGAACGACGCGGTGACGACCGTGTACGAGCCACCGCATCGCGCCGCGATGCAGGGCACGACACCCAACGCGCCGTTCATGGCCACGCTGGAATTCCGGCGCGAGGGCGACGGAACGCGCGTGGACGTCACCGAGGATTTCACGATGCGCGGCGCCGGGCGGATCCTGGGGCCGTTCGTGGCGGCCGGCTTCGGCCTGGCCTGGGGCCGGGGGCTGGCGAAGCTCAAGCGGTTGATGGAATCCGGCGCCCTGTAGACGGCCGCGAACCGGGCCTACAAGCTCCGGCCCGCCCGCGCGCGATCTGCAAAGCTCCGTGCCGCGGCCGCGAGCCATGGCTCCCAGCTCGTCCCGACAACCCGGACCCCCAGCCCGAGCGCCCAGTCGAGCGTGCTGTCGTTCACGAGCGTGCCGGCCACCTTGCCCGCGTTGACGATCGTGGCGATGCTGGCTTCGACGACCGACCGGACGTCGGGATGGGTTGTCTGCCCGGTCAGGCCCATGCTCTGCGACAGATCGCCCGGCGCCACGTAGAAGATGTCGATCCCCTCGACCGTCACGATCTCGGGCAGGTGCGGGACCATCGCGATGTCCTCGAGCAGGATCGCGGTGAGCACGTTCTCGTTGACCTCGCGCAGGTAGTCCGCCGCGCCGTACGAGCGCCGGCCGCCGGCCATGCCGCGCATCCCCTTCGGGCCGTAGAACGCGGCGCGCGCCACCGCCCGTGCCTCGTCGGCGGTGTTCACGTGGGGCACGCAGACGCCGCTTGCGCCCATGGCCAGGGTCCGGCCGATCAGCGCCGGGTGGTTGTGATTGACCCGAACCATGTAGCAGGCGCCCCACAGGTCGGCGGCCCTCGAGTAGTCCCCGATCTCGCGCCACGACGTCGCGCCGTCCTCCATCTCGCCCCACAGGATGTCCACGCCACTCGATGCCAGGAGCTCGGCCGTGTCGGGCGAGTAGTCGCCCATGACCAGGTTCACCACCTCGCCGGCAGCCAACCGCTGCTTCACCCGGTTCACATGGATCGCGGTCATCGTCAGCTCCCTCTCCTGGTCATCCGCCGCAGTACGGCGTCGCGCGCCTCGAGGTAGGGGCGCGAGAGGACCGCCATGTGGTCCGCCTGGCCGTGGTGGTGCGTCACGCGCGCCGGGTCGAACTGTGGGCTGAGGTCGCGCAGGTAGCCGAGCGCGCCGTCGATCAGCCTGAGCATCGCCTCGCCGACCGCGGGGTCCCAGCGCTCCCACGGGCCGCCGACCGCCACGTACACCGGCGAGGTATGCGCGAAGACCGGCCGGCGCCACGAGTCGCGATGGGGGCGCGAGGCCCAGTAGCCGGGCCCGCCGGCACGGACGGCCAGCCACCCATGCCGGTCGACGCGGACGCGCTCACGGAGCTCGAGGCGGCGGGTCGGGCCGGCCGACTCGGCGGCGGCGACCACCTGGCCATCGTGCACCAGTTCGAGTGACTGGATCGGGAAGATCGATTCGGCGCTTGCTTCGATCTCGACCGTGCCGCCGCCCGCGGGCAGGTCCACGGTGTCGCCGATCTCGCGGCCGTCGACGCGGAAGCGCAGGATGGGCCCGCCGGAATGGAAGGTCCGCCCCGCGCGCAGCCCGCGCGTCCAGGCGTCGTGGCTGAACTCCTCGCCGGGTGGAATGCGGACGTAGGTCCGGTACAGCCCCACCGCCGTGTCGGCTGACATCTTGTCGGTCCCGCCAACGAGCGGCAGGCGGTAGCCGGCGTTGAGGTAGCGGTACCACGTGCCGTGCTCGTAGGGGCCGTGGCGGATCATCTCGATCGCGTCGGTGCGGCCGGTCGCGACCAGCGTCGCGGTCTCGCCGTTGGGCGAGGGGAAGTGCGGCGTGACCACCGTCCCGCCCTGCTCGTGGGCGCGGTCCGCCCAGTCGGACATCGTCGTCTCGAGGGTGCCCGCCCACTCCGCCTCGCCGAGCCCATCGGACGACCACGGCATCACCGGCCGCCGCAGCCCGAGCAGCGACATGTGGCCGAGAATGTGCTGGCGGTTCTCCTGGCTGACCCAGACGATGGTGCGCCCGTCGCGCGACGTGACCGGGCCGCCGGTGAAGTCCTCGGTGTTGGTGAACAGGCTCCCCCATTGCGCCTGCAGCAGGTTGACCACGTTGAGGTCCTCGCCACGGGCCTCGGTGACGCCACCCTGCGGCGACAGGAAGTGGACGTGAATGTCGCCACTCCACCAGCCGTCCGCGTTGAGGTTGCTCCAGCGGCGCAGCCGCAGCCTCAGCTCCTGCTGGCCCGGGGCGATCGTGACGCGCGCCCGGAGCGGTTCGGTCTCGAAGCCGTGTGCGACGTCCACGATGACCTCGCCGCGGGGCAGCCAGCCCTCGCAGGTGCCGTCGATGTAGGCGTACGTCAGCGCACCGAGCCGCACGTCGCCGCCGATGTCCTGGTGCCAGGACCCCATGTTCGAGTTGACGTGGCCATGGTGGCCGTGGGGCTGGTACGGGATGCCGCGGGCCGACCGGAAGTGGATCCGGCACGGGCTGGGCTCGCCGGTCGCGTCGTCCACGATGGTGGTCCGGACCCAGTTGCGGCCTTCATCCACCGCCTCGATCTGGAGGCCGGGTGCAGGCTCCAGCGCGCCGGTCCCGGACGCCGAGGCGGCCTCGAGGTCGGACCAGCGCACGCGCCCCAGCTCGCGCTCACCGAGGGCCACCCGAACCGTCGCCGATGGGATGGCAGCCGCCTGCACGTAGGCCGGGCTCGGCCGGTCCCTTGCCGGCTCGCCCCAACCGGGCACCTCGCCATCCTCGGGTGGCGGCACTGCGGCTACCGCGAACGGATAGCCCGCGCGACCCCGGTCGACCTCGACGCGAAGGTCGGCGGCTGCCGTTGCGTCCACCACCCGCGTCATCTCGCGCAGGCCGTTGATGGGCTCGCCGGTTTCAGTTGGCGGCAGCGTGACGAGGATGTCGCGCGGACCGCCGACCCGAAGGGGGTGCTCGTCGAGGGTGCTCGCGGTGATTCCGCCGAGGACGAAACGCGGCCCGGCCGACTCAACGACCACCGTTGTGATCGCCACCGTCGGGCGCGGGTTCGGCCACGGGAAGAGCGACCAGCAGACGTCGGCGTCGAAGCGCATCTCCGCCTGGCGGAGCCCGGCGTGCTCCCAGTCGCCCCGGAGGCGCGCTGGAAGGTCGTAGTCGCGGTCCCACCAGGCCGCGAACGGCACCTGCGTCCAGCGCGGATCCGGATAGCCGATTTCGAACCGCTCGCGGATGGGCACGCGCTCCTCGCCGCCGTCGGAGTAGCGGACGACGTATTCCGCGACGGGCCCGCCGATCATGGCGCCCGCGTAGACCTGCGTCTCCAGCAACCGGTGGGCGAAGATGAGCCAGGTCGCCGAACGGCCGACCGCGATCGAGGCCGAAGTCCCGGCGCCTGCGAGGACATGCGCCCCGAGCGCGAACGGCAGCCCGCGGAAGGTGCGCCGGCCGAGCACCAGCGGGGGCCCATCGACCGTGGGCGCTGGCTCCCCGGAGGCTGCAATGTCGATCGGTTGATAGGCATCGTCGGTCATCCGAATTCCCCTCCCGTCAGGTCGCCATTATCCGGCGCGTCAGGGTCGTCGCGACGACCGCGACGGGTTGCTGGGCGACTGGGTCGTTGCGTTGGACGGACGCGTGATCAGCGATGCCCGTCAATGCATCTGATGTCCTGACGGGCATCACCTCCGATCCCCCGTGTGGCCACGGCGCCCGACCCGAAGGCCGGCCGGGAGGCCGATACCTACGGGGTCGGCTCCTCCGGCAGCTGGGTGGGCGGCGCCGGCTGCGCCAGGGTGGCCACATACACCCCGGCTGCCACGAGTGTGCCCCCGAGAAGGAACGCGGGCGACACGATCTCACCGAGCAGGAGGCCGCCCAGGACAACCGTCACGAGCGGGCTGAGGATGTAGCCGTACGAGTTCGCCGACGCGGTCCAGTGCGAAAGCACGTACAGGTTGAAGCTGAAGCCGACGATCGTCCCGAAGACGACCAGATAGGCGTTCGCGAGCCATGTCTCCAGGCGCGTCGGGATGATCAGTGGCTCGCCGGTGGCGATGGCCAGGCCAAGCAGGCAGACCGCGCCGATCGGGATCGCCAGAGCGACTGCAGTCAGCGGGTCCCCCGGCGAGTAGCGCTTCATCAGCACCCCGGTTTCGGCGAGGCACGCTGCGGCTCCGATCAGGGCGAGGAGCGCGATGGGCGGCACGTCCAGGCTCAACTGGTTCGCGAAGACCACGGCAATGCCCGTGCTTGCCGTGATCGCGCCAACGAGGGCCAGCGACCGGAACCTCTCGATCCGATGCGCGACGGCGAACAGGAGCGTGAGCAGGGGCGCGAGGCCGGTGATGACTGCCGCGGTTGCGGCCGGCGCATCTCGCAGGCCCGTGTACAGGAAGACGTACGTCAGCCAGAAGTTGAGCAGCCCGTACCCCAGGATCGGCAGCAGGTGACGCCGCTGGAGTGGCCGTCGCGATCCCTGCTGGATCCGCCGGGTGACCAGCACGAGGGCGGCCACGACGGCCGTGGCGATGAAGAACCGGAAGGAGGCGCCCCAGAACGGAGTCAGCTCGCGGAGGGAGAACCGCACCGCGATCGAGTTGGCGCCGCCGACGAAGATCGTGACGATGAAGGCCGCCAGGACCAGGCGGTCGGGCGGACGACGCATGTCTGACGAAGATTGCCCGAGTTCAGCTCGCGTCGCGGG
>VGPE01000028.1 GCA_016875645.1 Chloroflexota bacterium | reverse complement strand
CCGACGGTTACCGGCCCGCGGCGGCGGGGCGTCAAGCGCAAGCGCGTCCTGGCGCAGATCGATCCGGCCGAACGACACCCTGCCGAGCCGGATGCCGATGAAGTGATCTGGATGCGGCGCCTCACCAAGCGCTACGGCGCGCGGACCGCGGTGGACGCCCTCGATCTCGAGGTCCGCCGCGGCGAGATCTTCGGGCTGCTCGGGCCCAACGGGGCCGGCAAGACCACCACCGTGCTGATGCTGCTCGGGCTCACCGAGCCGACGGACGGCGACGTTCGGGTCGCGGGCTTCGATCCGCGCCGCGAGTCGCTCAAGGTGAAGCGACGCGTGGGCTACCTGCCCGACAGCGTGGGCTTCTATGGCAGCCTGTCCGGGCGGGAGAACCTGCGCTACACGGCGCGTCTCAACGGCATTGCCGCCCGGGCCGCCGGTGAGCGGATCAACGAAGTCCTCTTCCAGGTGGGCCTCGCGGACCGCGCCGACGACCGCGCCGACACCTATTCGCGTGGCATGCGCCAGCGGCTCGGCATCGCCGACGCGCTGGTGAAGGATCCCGAGGTCCTGATCCTCGACGAACCGACCACGGCCATCGACCCGATGGGCGTCGTGGAGATGCTCGAACTCATCCGCGGCCTTGCGCGCGACCGCGGCATCGCGATCCTGCTCGCGAGCCACCTGCTCGACCAGGTCCAGTCGGTCTGCCATCGCGTGGGGATCTTCGACCGCGGCCGCCTGATCGGCCTCGGGAGCGTGCCGGACCTCGCGGTCGAATTCGGCGAGCCGGTCGGCCGCCTGGAGGTGGCCGTGGAGCCGGGGAGCGCGCTCGGCGCGACGGACGTCCACACGCTCCTTGCCTCGGTGGCGGGGGTCGAGTCGGTCGAGCAGGCCGACGACGGCTGGGGGCGCGAGACCTGGCGGCTGATGCTGGCCGGCGGGCCGGCCGAATCCGATGTGATCCGGGGTGTACTGGACGCACTGGCCGCGCGAGGGGCGCGCGTGGAGCGGATCGGACGCTCACGCCCGTCGCTGGAGCAGATCTACCGGCGCGCCGTGGAGCGCCAGGCGGCCGTCCGGGCGGGGGAGGCAGCATGAGCACGGGCACCGAGATCCGATCATCGGGCGCTCGTGTCGACCGGGCTGCGGACCGCTTCACGTCTCCGCCCCGGATCGGCTGGCTGGTCGTCGCGCGCAAGGAGTTCGCCGATCATCTGCGCTCCGCGCGCTTCTACGTCCTGATCGGCCTGCTCGGCCTCGTCGCAGTTGCCACGTCGTACGTGGCTGCCGACGCGATCCGCTCGGTCGCCGGCGCTGCAAGTGACGTCAAGTCGATCTTCCTCAAGCCGTTCCTCTTCGGCAGCGACCCGGTGCCGGCGTTCGTCGGGATGATCGGGTTCCTGGTGCCGATCCTGGGCATCGCATTCGGCTTCGATGCCATCAGCGGCGAACGCTCGGAAGGCACACTGCCGCGCCTCGTCTCGCAACCGATCTATCGCGACGACGTGATCAACGGCAAGTTCGCCGCGGGCCTGGCGGTGATCGGGCTGATTCTGGTCGCCGTCACGGCGCTGGTGGCGGGCGTGGTCATGGTCCGACTCGGCATTCCGCCCACCGCGGAGGATGCGGTGCGGCTCATCGTGTGGCTGGTCGTCTCGGTCGTCTACGTCGGCTTCTGGCTGGGCTTCGCGACGCTCTGCTCCGTGGCGTTCCGGCGCGCGGCAACGGCCCTCCTGGTGGCGGTCGGCCTCTGGCTCCTGGCGACGCTGTTCGCCTCGCTGCTGGCGACGATCGCCGCCGGGCTGATCGCACCGGTCGGCGACGACGCCACCGCGGCGGAGGTGCTGGCGAACGCACAGGCCCAGGACGCGCTCGCCCGGTTCGCACCGCCCACGCTCTACGGCGAGGCGACCCAGGTCATCCTGGATCCCTCGGCCCGCTCCACCAGCTCGCTCCTGCTGTCGTCGCAGCTGGACCGGGCCATCGCCTCGGTCCTGCCGCTCGACCAGAGCCTGCTGCTGATCTGGGTCCAGATCGTGGCGATCGTCGCCCTGACGGCCGTCTCGTTCGCGATCGCCTACGTCCTGTTCATGCGCCAGGAGGTCCGCGCCTGACCTGACCCGGCGATGAGACCATGACGCCCATGACCACGCGCATTCCGTCACTGGGACCGCGGGGCGAGGGCTGGGTCGTGGCGCAGCTCCTCCTGCTCGCAGTGATCGGGGCGCTGGGGCTCGCGGAGTTCGCCGGACACGGGCTGGCCAACCCGTGGGGGGCTCCGGCGGCCGCGGCCGGGTTCATCCTCATCGGGGTCGGACTGGGGCTGGCCGGGCGCGCGACCTCCGACCTGCGGAGCGCGTTTAGCCCGTTCCCGAAGCCGCTGGCGGATGCGCCCCTGGTCGAGAGCGGCGCATTCCGCTGGATCCGCCACCCGATCTACACGGGCCTGATCCTCGCGTCGGCGGGCTGGGGGCTGGCCGCGGGCTCGATCTGGGTGCTCGCCGCCACGCTGGCCCTCGCCCTCGTCCTGGACGCGAAATCGCGGCGCGAAGAGGCGTGGCTCCTCGCGACGCACCCGGGCTACGCGGCGTACCGGCGACGGTCGCGGCGGTTCGTGCCCCTGGTGTACTGAGCGCCCGCCGCCGGGACGGCGGCGGTCCCGCCGCGGCGAACATCTGCGACCGGCTCTGATCGCGCGCGGAAGGACGGGGCCGGCGGTGCGCGGGGGGCGGCGGGGTCAGCCCTGCGTTGACACAATTCGGCGCGTGCCACCCCGTCTGTTCATCGCCCCGGGGAATGCCCCGCCGGACGTCCGCCACAACTGGCTTGCCACCCAGAAGGAGGCCGTGGCATTCGCGCCGGTGGAGGCGGCCGCGTCCTTCCTGCCCGTTCTGCTCGCGCGGCTCGGCGCCTCGAGTCTCCAGGTCGGCCTGCTTGCGGCCATCCCGAACCTGACGGGCTTCCTGCTGGCGATCCCCATCGGGACCTTCCTGCAGGGACGCCGCAACGTCGTTCCGTGGTACGCGTGGGGCCGGCTCGTCGGCCAGCTTGGCATTGGTGCGATCGGCGTCACGCTGATCCTGCTGCCGGACGAGCGCGCGATCCCCTGGGTCCTCGGCATCGTGGCCGTCGCCGCGGTGGTCGGCTCGTTCGCCAACTTCACCTTCTACGTGGTGATGGACGGGCTCTCGGGACCAAACGGCCGGTACGAGCTGATGGGCCGCCGCTGGGGCATCAAGGCGGCAGCGACCGCGCTCAGCCTGCCGATCATCGGCTTCGTGCTGGGGACGATCGCGTTCCCGCAGAGCTACGTGCTCGTGCTGCTGTCGACGGCCGTGGCGGCGACGGTGGCGTTCCGATACACGTCGAGCTTCCGGATCGCGGACCAGGCGGCGCGGCCCGCCACGGAGAAGCGCCCGCCGTTGGTCCGGGCCCGCGCGTCCGTGGCCGAGGTCCTCGGCGAGCGGCGGTTCCTCGCCTATATCGGCCGCCACGCCGTCCTCACCTTCGGCCTGGCAATGGCGGTGCCGCTGATCCCGCTCTACTACGTGCGCGAGCTCGATGCGTCCGACGTCTGGATCGGCCTGATCGGCACGGCCAATGCCGCCCTCACGATGGCCGGCTACTTCCTGTGGCGCGGGCCGGCCCGTCGTCGCGGCGCCGCGTGGGTCCTGGTCCCTTCCACGCTCTGTGCCGCGCTGTTCCCGGCCGCGCTGTCGGTGACCCACTCCGAGCTGGCCGTGCTGATCCTGGTCGGCCTCAACGCCTTCTGCCTGGCGGGGATCGATCTCGCGTTGTTCGACGCCCTGCTCAAGGCGGTCCCCGCCGGGCAGGCTGTGCGCTTCGCCGCATTCGACCAGGGCGCCGGCAACTTCGCGGGAATGACCGGGCCGTTGCTCGGCGCCGCCCTCGCGACTGCCGTCGGCATTCCGCTCGGCCTCGTCGCGGCATCGGCCGTGACCCTGCTCGGAGCCGGCCTGTTCGCGGCATCGGTGCTGGGCGACCGTCGGGCGGCGATCGCCGCGACCCCGCGGTAGCTCGGGGCGCCGGGATCGTGGACCACGCAGACGCGCGAGCCCGGGCCCTGGACCGCTACTCGTCGGCGAGGCGGTCGAGCAGGTAGGCCGCGAACTTCACTGCGAGCGCGAACGCGTCGATCTCGATGTACTCGTTGGGCGCGTGGTACCGGCCGCCGGCCGGCCGGATGCCGCCGAACATGGTCGGCGCGCCGAGGGCGCTCATGAACGGCTCCATGACGATCCCGCCGGCGGAGTTGGGCTGGATGGCCGTTCGCGCCCCGAACCACTCGCCGGTGATCGCCGCGACGCGCTGCACCCACGGGTCGTCCGATGGGGTGCGCGCCGGGATCCCGTCCTGGGTGACCACGTGGATCGCCACCGCCGCGAAGCCCTCGGCGTCGAGGTGCGCCCGGAGCCTGGCCAGGATGTCCGCCGGCCACTGGTCCGGCACGAGGCGGAAGTCGATCTTGGCCCGGGCGACGGCCGGTACGATCGTCTTGAGGCCCGGTCCCGCGTAGCCGGATGTGAGCCCGGCGATCGTGGCGGTGGGATCGCCGATCACGCGTTCCATCAGCGCGGCGCCCTCCACCCCGCCCGGGAACGCGGTGAGGCCGAACTGCTCGCGCCAGGCGGGCGTCGGGTCGGGCAGGTCGGCGATGTGGGCGCGCTCCGCGGGGGTCAGGGGCCGGACCGCGTCGTAGAAACCCGGAACCCGGACCCGGCCGGTCGAGGCGTCGACGATGGAGTTGAGCGCCCGCACCAGCGTCCAGGCCGGGTTCTCGACGGCCGCCGCAAGCGAGGAGTGGACGTCGATCGCGGGACCGCGTGCCTCCAGTTCCACGTAGAGCATGCCGCGCGTGCCGAGCACGAGGACCGGCCGACCACTCGGGTCGAGGTCGGCTGCCTCGACGAAGGCGAGGTCGCAGGCGAGCTTCGCGGGGTTGCGTCGGATCCAGTCCTGGATGGCGACCCCGTCGATCTCCTCCTGGCCCTCGACCAGGAACTTGACGGTCAGGGGCAACTCGCCGCGGACCGCGAGCAGCGCCTCGACGGCGGCCAGGCGCGCGACCAGATCGCCCTTGTCGTCGGCCACGCCGCGGGCATGGAGGCGCCCATCGCGGATCGTCGGCTCGAAGGGCGGCGAGAGCCACTCGTCGAGCGGGTCGGGCGGCTGGACGTCGTAGTGGTTGTAGATCAGCAGGGTGGTGGGGGAGCGGCCGGGGATCTCGGCGTAGACCGCGGGCGCGTCGTCGGTCGTCACAATCTCGGCCGGCAGGCCCCAGTCGCGCATGAGGGCGGCGACGGCATCGGCCGTCTCGGGCAGGGCATTCCGCTGGGCGGAGATGCTCGGCAGCCGGCAGAGTTCGGCAAGGCCGTCGAGATACCGCTGTGCATTGGCCTCGATGTGTGTCTCGAGGGCGGGCTCGAGGCGGGGCGGTTCGAACGGTGGTGTGGCCATGGTTCGCGAGTCTAGGCGCGCCGACGTGCACGCGGCGGTCGCTGTCGCGCATCCTTGGACCATGACCGACGTGATCGCCGAACGCATCGTGCGTGACCCCCGATTCGAGCGGCTCGTGCCGAGCGGCACCCGGCTGGAGCATTTGGCCGACGGCTATGTCTGGGCCGAGGGCCCGGTCTGGCTGCCGGCCGAAGGTGCCGTCCTCTGGAGCGACATCCCCAACAACCAGGTCCTGCGCTGGTCCGCGGCGGACGGGACCGTCACGCAATTCCTGCGCCCGGCGGACTTCGCGAACGGCCACACCCTCGATCACGACGGGCGCGTGCTGGCCTGCGAGCACGGCACCCGGCGGGTGTCCCGCTATGAACCGGACGGTTCGCGCACCACGATCGTGGACCGCTACAAGGGCCGGCGGCTCAACTCGCCCAATGACCTGGTCGTGGCCTCGGACGGGGCGATCTGGTTCACCGATCCGCCGTACGGGATCGTGAGCAACCGGGAGGGCTACCTGGCCGATTCAGAGCTCGATGGCTGCTATGTCTTCCGACTCGACCGGAAGACCGGCGAGCTCGCCATCGTGAGCGACCACATGATCGATCCGAACGGGCTCGCGTTCTCGCCCGACGAGGCCGTGCTGTACGTGGCCGACACCTCCGCCGGCCGGGTGCCGCACGGCGTCCATCACATCCTCGCGTTCGATGTGATCGATGGCCGGCGGCTCGGCGAACCGCGGCTCTTCCGCACCATCGAGCCGGGCGCGCCCGACGGATTGCGGGTCGACGTCGAGGGCAACGTCTGGACCTCGGCCGGCGACGGCGTCCACGTGATCGCACCCGACGGCAGCGAGCTTGGCCGCCTGCTCACGCCTGAGGCGGTGGCCAACCTCACGTTCGGCGGGCCAGACGGCCGACGCCTGTTCATCACGGCCACCTCGACGGTCTGGTCGATCACGGTGGGGATCCGGGGAGCCGTCTCGCCCTGGGTTGGCTGAGCGCCCGGCCCGTGGCTCCTGAACAGGGCCCGGCGCCGCGTTCAGGTACCTTCGGGGGAGTGCGATCGCCCGTGGGCTGCCCGACGCTCGCGACCATGCCACAGAGGAACCGCCTGATCGTGGAAACCGCTCAATGAGCCTGCGCGACAATGTCCGGACCCAGGCGCGAGCCGTGGCCATCGGCAACCGCCACGCGCAGGTGGAGCCTCGCCACATCCTGTTCGCGTTGATCCGGGCGCTGGGCAGCGGGGCGCCGCCGGAGGTCACCCAGTCCCGCGTCAGGGCGATCCTCGCTCCGGAGGGCGACGCGAAGGAGCCGCCGACGATCTCGTCCGAGGCCGAAGCGCTGCTCGAGCGGATCGACGACCCGAAGAGCGCGCTGAGCCTCGTCCAGGAGCTCGCCGCCGAGCTGCTCTCGGACGTTCCGGAGTTCGCCACGACGGAGCCGGCCGAGGAAGGCGCCGATGCGGACCCGAAAGGGAAGTCCACGACCCCCGGTAAGGACGGCAAGGTCCCCACCAGGGAGACGACCGCCGCGGTCCTCGCCGAGCTTGATGGATTGATCGGCCTCGGGCAGGTCAAGAGCGCGGTCCGCCGCCTGATCGCGGTGCAGACGCTCAACGCCGAGCGGCGTGCGGCCGGGCTGCCCGAGGTCAACGCCAGCAACCACATCGTCTTCACGGGCAACCCGGGCACGGGCAAGACCACGGTGGCGCGCCTGATCGGGCGGCTGTACGGCACGATCGGCGTGGTCAAGAAGGGCCACCTGGTGGAGGCGACCCGGGCCGATCTTGTCGCGGGCTACGTCGGCCAGACCGCGCTCAAGACCCAGGAGGTCGTCCGCAAGGCGATCGGCGGCGTGCTCTTCATCGACGAGGCCTACGCGCTGGCCCAGGACACGCGCTGGGATTTTGGCGCGGAGGCGATCGCGACGCTGGTCCAGATGATGGAGACCCATCGCGACAACCTGGCCGTGATCGTGGCCGGCTACACCGACGAGATGCGCCACTTCATCGACTCGAACCCCGGCCTCCGCAGCCGGTTCACCACCTACATCGATTTCCCCGACTACAGCGTTTCGGAGTTGATCGCGATCTTCGAGTCGATGGCGGCCCGCTCGAAGATCACCCTGGGCGAGGGGGTCGCCGAGCGCCTGCGCGACCTGTTCACCTCGGCGGGCGGGGTCGGCAACTTCGGCAACGCCCGCTATGCGCGCACGATCTTCGAGCACGCGTATGCGAATCGCGCGGCCCGGGCCTTCGAGGACGGGACGATCGAGCGGGCCGAGATCGAGGACATCGCGGTGGGGGACATCCCCGAGTCGATCCACCATCTGCTCGCAGAGCACCGCCCGATCGGGTTCCGCGCCCGTCCGGGCCAGGGTGACCGGGCGGTCAACTCTCGCTGATCGCGCTGGCCACCGTCCAGCAGCCGTCGGCGTCCATCGCCGCGTAGTACATCCGGTAGCGGCCGTCCTCGAGCCGGATCAGCGACATGTCCTCCGCATGCACCGCGTCGATGTCGGTGCCGCCGGGGCCGTCACCCTCGATGAGGAGACCCGCGCGCTCCCAGTGCAGCCCGTCCGTGGATGTGGCCGCGAAGATCCGCGAGCGATAGCCCGCCATGTCGGCCGCGATGGATGCCGCGGCGAAATCGCGGGCGCCTTCGGGCCCGGACCCATCCGCCTCGAAGCTGGGATCCGACGACGGATGCGGCGGCACGACGGTCCCCGCCGGCACGTCCTGCCATGCCGAGTAGATCATGACCCACGGTTCGTGAGCCCCGTTCGGGGCAATGACCTCGGCGGCCGTGACCCCCGATGATTCCAACTCGGTCAGGCCGCCCTGGAGGCGGATTCCGGGCTCCCACTCGAACGTGAGCCCATCGTCGGTGACGGCGCTGACGACAGCGCGGTCGGCCCGCGAAAAGCAGGTGATCCGTCCCCGTCCGCCCGGCAGCGCGAGGTAGCGCGGCCCTCCGACGTCCGAGGCGCCGGCGAGACGGATTCCGTCCTCGACCTCCCACGCGAGCAGGTCGCTCGAGACCGCGCTGGCGATCACCGTCGGCTGGTCGACCGTGCCGCGCAACTCGTAGTACATCCGCCAGCGACCGTCACTGAGGCGGGTGACGGTCGGCGCGAGGGCGCGGCGACTGCGCCAGGGTACCGTCGGGTCGGGCTCGACCCGGATGCCCGGCTCCACGGTGAACACCACCCCATCCGAGGAGATCGCGCTCAGGATGTAGCCCTGCCATTTGGGATAGGGCTTGCCGGGTCCGACCCCCGTGTAGAAGAGCCGGTAGCCACCGGTCGGCAGGCGGACCACTCCGGGCGCCTGCACCTTGGCGGAGTCAAGCGGCCGCGAGCCGGCGATCCGCGGCCCCGGTTCCTTGCGCCATCGACCGAGCAGCCCACTGGCCACGGGATTGCCTCCGCGCTCCTGCCCGGCGATTCCTGCCGGTTCCGGGCATGCTCGCGGCAGTATGGTTCACGGCGCGCCGCTCTTCGTCCTGCCCGGCGCACACGAGGGACTGCATGACCGGCCACGCCACCGCGGCAATTCCCGCGGTCAACCTGACGCCGCGCGCGAAGCTCGAAATCCTCCTCGCGATCCTGCTCGCGCTCTTCCTGTTCGCGCTCGATCAGACGGTGGTCGGCGTGGCTCTCCCGCGAATCGTCACGGACCTGGGCGGCAACGAGCTCTACAACTGGACGATCACGATCTACCTGCTGACCGCCACGATCAGCGGGCCCATCTACGGCAAGCTCTCGGATCTCTTCGGGCGGCGTCCCGTGATCCTGTTCGCGGTGGCTCTGTTCCTGGCTGCCTCCGCGCTGTGTGGCCTGTCCCAGGAAATGTGGCAGTTCATCCTGTTCCGCGGACTGCAGGGGCTCGGCGGCGGCGCGTTGTTCCCGGTCGCACTCGCGGTGATCGCCGACATGTACACGCCCGCCGAGCGGGGCAAGTACCTCGGCTCGTTCGGCACCGTCTTCGGGCTGTCGTCGCTGGTCGGACCCGCGATCGGTGGCGTCATCACCGACAACTTCGGCTGGCACTGGGTCTTCTACATCAACGTGCCGCTGGGCCTCGTGTCGCTCTTCATCCTGTACCGGCTGCTGCCCGCGATCCGGCATCCGGAAGCCGGCCGGAACATCGACTACCTGGGCGCAGCGGCCTTCACCGTGGCGATCGGCGCATTCCTGGTGGGCCTGACCAACGTGCGCTCGCTGGATCTCACGACCTTCGCCGACCCGTGGATCGGCGGCCTGATGCTCGTCGGGCTCGTCTTCGGGGCGATCTTCATCTGGATCGAATCGCGGGCCAAGGAGCCGCTCGTCCCGCTCGACCTGTTCCGGTTGCGCACCTTCGCGATCGCGGTCAGCGCGTCGTTCTTCGCGGCATTCGGCTTCTTCGCGGCCGTCGTGTTCCTGCCGCGCTGGTACCAGACCGTCGCCGGCGCGAGCGCGACCGAGTCGGGCTACAACATCCTGCCGCTGCTCTTCGGGCTCATCTTCGGCGCGATCGCGTCGGGCCAGATCGTCGCGCGGACCGGCCGCTACAAGTGGCTGGTCGTCGGCTCGATGGTGCTGCTCGCGGCCGGCCTCTGGATGCTCACCAACCTCCATGCCAACACGGACCGCCCGATCCTGTGGCTCTGGATGCTGCTCACCGGGCTCGGCGTGGGACCGGCGTTCGCGGTCTTCACGTTGATCGTCCAGAACGCTGTCTCGATGCGCCAGGTCGGCGTCGCGACCGCAAGCGTCGGCTTCTTCCAGCAGATCGGCGGCACGGTCGGGCTGACCCTGGCCGGCACGATCTTCGCCAGCCGGCTCACCACCGAGATCCCGTCGCAGCTGCTCGCGGCGGGCCTGCCCCAGCAGATGGTGGACGCGTTTGCGGCCGCAGGCGGCTCGCTGGATCTCACCGGCGTCGGCGATCTCGGCGCGGCAATCCTTGCCGCCACTCCCGCCCAGTTCCAGCCGGTCGTGGCGCCGCTGATCCCGGCCATTGTCAACGGCATCTACGAGGCCGTCTCGGTCAGCATCGGGGGCACGTTCTGGATCGGTATCGGCGGCGCCCTGATCGCCGGGGCGGCCGGGCTGTTCCTGCGCGAGACGCGGATGCGCACCACAATGGACGTCGAGGCCGCCCCTGAGCCGGCCGCCGGCGCCGCGTAGGATCCAGGCAGCCGATCCCCGACCCAGACCCGAGGAGGCAGCCCATGCCCGACGACATCACCCGTTCCGGCATGTCCCAGTCCAGCCGTGACGTCCCGCGCGTGCTCGCGGTGTCCGAGCTGCAGCCGCGCGCGAACAGCGCGACCAGTCGCTCCGCGCGTGCGGTGACCGACGAGACGGTCGGCGCGACCCGCCTGCTGTCGGGCATGTTCTGGTCCGACGAGGGCTCCGAGGGCGGTTGGTCGTTCGGCGATACCGATCCCGGGATCGCAGGCGCGCCCTACGTCGGCGTGGGCGAGGAGGTCTACCTCTGCCTGAAGGGCCGCGTCCACGTGGAGTGGGAAGGCGGCGAGTTCGAGTTCGGTGCCGGGGACATCGTCTACTGGCCCAACAACCGCTGGTACCGGACGCGGGTGCTGGAGCCGGTGCAGATGTTCTACGTGATGGCGCCGCCTCCAACGTCGATGTGGGGCCTGTTCGAGCGGGTCGACACGACGGGCGCTCCGGTCGCCGAGTAGGGCAGGAAGGGCGGCGAGCGGCCGCGGGCTGCTGCCGGGTCGCGGCTCGGGCCCGGGGTCTGCTCATCGCTCCGGGCGTATTGACCGGGCGGGTATTGCCGGCGCATCGGCAGTGCCACCGCGCGGTCGCACCCCTGGGTTCGGGTCGTTGCGGGGCCTGCCACTCACCCAGTCGATGCGGGGGCCCGGATGGACGGCCTGTTGCCCTCCCGGAACGGCGCACCACCCGCGATCACCGCCGCGAAGTTGCCGGAATACTCACGGTGTCGATGCCTGCATGCCGACCCGGATCGCCGGGGCAGAGTCGGGTGGGACATCCGGGCCGCCCGCGCCTACGATCCGCGACATGACGGACCGCTGCTCGAACTGCGCGACGGAGCTCCCGACCGGTGCCCGGTTCTGTCCGAGCTGCGGCGCGCCGGTCGCCACGGCAGCCCCACCCGCAGCGGCAGCCCCGGCGCCGCCGGCGCCAACCCGCCTCGCCGGCGAGCGCAAACCCGTCACCGCTCTCTTCGCCGACGTCGTCGGCTCCGTGACCCTCGCGGAGCGGATGGACCCGGAGGACTGGTCGGGGCTCACGAGCCGCGCGCTCGGCCAGATCGAGGAGTCCGTCCGCCGCTACGACGGGTCCATTGCCAAGCTGCTCGGCGACGGGGTGCTCGCCCTCTTCGGCGCGGAGGTCGCCCACGAGGACGACCCAGAGCGAGCGGTCCGCGCCGCGCTGGAGATCCTGGCTGCGTTCGAGCGGCTCCGAGCGGCGGCGGACCTGCCGCCGGCGGCGCGCGACCTCGCCGTCCGGATCGGCATCAACAGCGGCCTCGCCCTGGTCGGCAGCGTCTCCACGGGCGACGGCGATCGGTCCGACATGAGCGCCTACGGGGACACCGTCAACGTGGCGGCGCGCCTCCAGTCGGCGGCCCGACCGGGCCACGGGCTCCTCGTTGCGGCGACGTACCGCCTCGTCGCGCACGCTGTCGAGGGCCGCGACCTCGGGGAGCTGGAGCTGCGCGGCCGCTCGGAGGCGGTTCACGCCTACGAGCTGGTGGGACTCAAGGCCGCCCCGGCATCGCCGCGTGGCGTGGAAGGTCTGCGCAGCCCGATGGTCGGCCGGCGCGAACAGCTCCACGCCCTGGAGGAACGGCTGGCCGGGCTCGCGAGCGGGCGCGCGTGCGGGGCGGTCGTCATCGGGGAGCCCGGCATCGGCAAGAGCCGTCTCGTCGCCGAACTTCGGCGTCGCGCCGAGATGGATGGCAGTGCACGCTGGGTGGAGGGCCGGGCGCGGTCGTACGGCCGGATGCAGGCAGACCATCTTCTCGTCGACCTGGTCCGGGCCACGGTCGCCATCGCGCCGCCCGAGGCCGCCGCCGACCCCACCATTGCCAGCCTGCTCGGTGAGGGAGCCAGTCCCGCGGACCCCTCGCCGGAGGGCATGCGCGCCGCCTATGTCGCCGCGGCGGGCGGGCTGCTCCGCGCGTGCGCCGCGGACGGCCCCCTGGTGGCGCTCCTGGAGGACCTCCACTGGTCCGACGAATCCTCGGCCGACACGCTCGCCCAGTTGCTGCTGGTCGCCGCCGGCTCGCCCATCCTCATGCTCGCCACCACGCGTGACGAGCCCGACGTGCCCGGCTGGCACCTGCTGGCCGCGATGCGGCGGGCGTTCGGCGAATTCGAGGAACTGCGAGTCGGGCCGCTGTCGGAGGCCGACGCACGCACCCTGGTCGGCAACCTGCTCGAGATCGAGGCGCTCCCTGCGGCCGTGCGCGACACGATCGTGGCACGCGCCGACGGCAACCCCTTCTTCGTGGAGGAGACGCTGCGGATGCTCATCGACCGCGGGGCGCTGGCGTTCCGCGACGGCCGCTGCGTGGCCACCGAGGAGATCACCCGCGTCGAGATCCCCGAGACGATCCACGGGCTGCTGCTGGCCCGGATCGATCGCCTGGCATCGGAACCGCGCCGGGCCCTTCGGGTCGCATCGGTGATCGGCCGGGAATTCGACGCGAAGCTGCTGGAGCGC
This sequence comes from Chloroflexota bacterium, assembly GCA_016875645.1. Classification (GTDB taxonomy): domain Bacteria; phylum Chloroflexota; class Limnocylindria; order Limnocylindrales; family CSP1-4; genus VGPE01. The sequence continues at coordinate 5,535 of VGPE01000028.1, read as the reverse complement.
GTGCTGACAGCAGGCGGTGAGCACACCGCGACGCTGAGCGACGACCTCGACGCCCTGGCGGGGTCGGGACTCGTCTACCCGGTGCGCGGGTCCGAGGTGCCGCTCCACCGGTTCCGGCACGCCCTCGTGCAGGAGGCCGCCTACGACTCCCTGCTGCGGGCCGAACGGGTGACGCTGCACGGGATCGTCGGGCGCGAGCTTGAGGCGATCACGACCGAACCGGACCAGCTCGACGACCAGGCCGCACGGATCAGCGAGCACTTCGAGCAGGCCGGCGAGCCGGAGCACGCCCTGCCGTGGGCATGACGAGCAGCCGATGCGGCGTTCGGGCGCTACGCGCTGCCCGAGGCCACGGCCCAGTTCAGACGCGCCATCGACCTCGCCGCCAGGGTCCATCGGCCGTCGGCCGAGCTGGTGGACCTCTATCTGCGGGCAGGACGCACGATCGAACTCATGGACCGCTACGCCGACGCGCTGGCCCTGTACGACGAGATGCTTGCCGCCGCCCTCGAGCGCGGCGATCGGCAGATGGAGCTTGCTGCCCTCGCGGCACGCGCCACGGGCGAAGCAATCAGTGTGTCGGTCGCCGGTGAACAGGGCCAGACCGAACAGCACGCGCTTGAGGCGCTCGCCCTCGCTCGCGAGCTCGGCGACCCGGCCGCCGAGGCGAAGCTGCTCTGGGTCCTGATGCTGGCCAATCGGTTCAACTTGGGCGATTACGCGGCCGGCCTCGAGTACGGCCGCCGATCGCTCGTGATCGCGCGTGAACACGGTCTGGACGAGCAAGCGGCGCTCACGGCGCAGGACCTCGCCCAGAACCTCGGAGCCCACGGCCAGCTCGCCGAGGCGCACGCGATGGTGAACGAGTCGATCTCGTACTGGCTGCGCGTCGGCAATCTGCCGCTGGCGGCGAACGGCCTGAGGAACCGCCTGGAGATCGAGTGGTTGCAGGGCGAACTCGATGCCGCCGAGCGGACAACCCGGCAGTCGCTCGAGATCGACGAGCGCACCAGCAACGTCTGGGGCCGGGCCATGAGCCGGATGTACCTCGGTGGCCTGTACGTGGTGCGCGGACGGCTCGCTGAAGCGCTCGCCATCCTGGATGAAGCGTTCGCGATCGCAAACGCGAGTGAACTCCTCGTCCTTCGGCTCACCATCGCTACGACGCTGGCTTCCGTGCTGATCGCCGACGGACAACCGGATCGGGCCCGGGGGCTGGTGGACGAGGCCCGACGCGGCATGACCGGGATGTTCGAAGGCCTCCCGGACATCCCGAGCGCGATCCAGGCCGCGATCGAACTGGCAGCCGGTCGGCCCGCGCAAGCGGCCCGGGTCGCCGAGCCTGGCACCGCCTTCCTCCCCGACCTGCCGTTCGCCTTTTCGGTCTACACGATCTGGTCGGCACCGATCGAAGCGGCCATCGTTGTCGGGAACCTTGAACCCGCTCGCGACGCCACGGACCGGATCCTCGCGCATGCCATCCGGACGGGCGCAAGGTTCTGGCAACCCGAGGCGCGGCGCCTGTGGGCGCTCGCCCTGGCCGCGGCGGGCGACCGTGCGGCGGCTCGTGTCGAACTCGACCAGGCGCTGGCGCTCGCGCGCGAAATCGGAATGGCGTCGACGGCGGCCGCCATCGAGCGGTCGCGTGCCGCCATCGCCGTCACGGCGTGAGCCAGACCGGGTACTCGCGCACGTCCTCGACGGAGCCGTCCTTCGCGGACAGCGTGTAGGTCCGCAACCAGCCCCACTGGGCGCGACTCACCTGGTATCGCAACGTGACGTCGAAGCGGCCCCAGCAACCCGTCCCGCAGCTGGCCATCACGCGCTGGTCCGTCAGGACCCGGCGCCCGGCATCGAGGATCCGGACCCGGAAGACCGCCTCGAAGACGTTCGCCAGGCCGGTGACCCGGGCCGGGTCGGGCATGGCCGCTCGGTATGCCGGCCGGTCCACGAAGACCGGTGGCAGCCAGTCGTCGCGGAACTGCGCGCGCGTCAGCGGCCGCTCGATGATGATCCCCTCGCTGGAGAAGACGGTCACCGGCTTGCCGTCCAGCCGCAGCGCGACCCGCGTCACGGTTGGGATCTGGGTGGCCGTGTACGCGAGCTGAGCGAGGCGGGCGAACATGCCGGTGCTGCCGCCGCCCGCGGCGAAGCGGCCGGTCAGGTCGACCGTCGCGAGGCCGTTGCTGATCCGGACGCCGAGCAGCCCGGTCCCGGACGGGATCGCGGTCCGCACGGCGGGGGTGGCGCCGCGCTCGAACGCGGACGGGCCGAGCAGCAGCTGGCGGAGCGCGGCCGTGGCGACCGCCGGCGAGCGCGGGACGACGCGCAGGACCGGGACGAGGGCGGGATCGCCGCCGGCCCGGTCGTCGAGCAGGAAGTAGGCCCGGACGACCATCGTGGACTGGGCGGCGACAGCCGGCGCGGCCGCGCCGCCGATCAGGATCGAGGCAAGCAGGAGCGCGGCGAGAGACCGCAGGCGGCGGAGGACAGGCATCGGACACGCACCTCGAGAGCGAACCCCCCGACGATCCTGCGCCTCGAACCACTCGCCGCCAAGTGCCGAACCGACCGCGCGACCGGGCCCGCGGCCTATGGGATGCGCAGCATCTCGTTGCGGCAGTCCAGGCGCACCGAGCGGGAGTAGTGCCAGACCCTGGCCGCGCCTCCGGCGATCTCCGTGGGAACGCGCACGATGAACTCCGTCCAGTGGGGCGTGTTGAAGGCGGAGAACGCGAGCTCCATGCCCGCCAGCAGGTCGTCCGCCGGACGGGTCAGGTCAGGGAACAGGTGGGGCCCGGTGTCGGTCTGGTAGATCCAGTCGCGGTCGTTGAGATTGATCGTCTTGACCGGGTACTCGATGACCGCCGTGTACGGCCCCTCGCGCAGGGTCGTCCGGGCCACCAGTCGTTCGCCGGCCAGGCCCGCCTCGACGATCGCCTGCGCGTCCGGCAGCACCTCGCCCTCCACCCAGGCCAGGTCCACCTTGAAGTCGACATACGCGGCTTCGAGTGTGTCGATCATGCGCTCCTGCTGCATGCCTCGGCCCGCGGGCCAGAGCGGGACCGATTCACCCTGCTGGGCGTAGGTCTTGACGGCCATGACGTGCGACTCCGACGCGATGGGAATGAAGTCCGCGTTCGGCTTGAGCCAGATGTCGCGCTCCACGCCGACCGTCTCGGTCTTGCACGACGCGCCATGGATGAAGCGATGCGTTCGGCCTGTCCGCTCGTCGGTGATCCAGCACGTGGACTCGAGCAGGATCCGGGCGTTGTCCAGGGAATACGGCGGCTCGTGGCTCGCCATGGTGGGGCGCCGGATGAGCGTGTCGAGCCGGAAGGTGAGCGTGGTTCGGGAGTAGTCGAGCGTCTGCATGGCGCCGATGATGCCCGACTCCGCCCGGCCACGTGACCCCGATACCCGGCCTGTCCGCTCTGGCGCGCCACTCGCCAGAGCGGGTGACCCGGCTCAGGCCTCTGCGGTCCGCTCTTCGGGTGCTGCGCGGGCCACGAGCAAGCTGGTGGGCAGCCGGTCGAGCAGCGCGGCCGCCACGCTTCCGACACGCCGGCGCTGTCGAATGGCCAGGCCACGCGTCCCGAGCACGACGAGGTCGGCGCCGAGCGATCGCGCGGCGATGGGGATCTGCTCTGCGGGGACGCCCGCCGGCGTGCGGACCTCGACGCTCGCGGCCTTCTGACGGACGGTCTCGGCCGCTTCGGCCGCGATCGCTCGCGCGACCGCGGTGGACTCCCGAACCGCGGTTGCGACCCCGACGCCCGCGCCGTACGCGCCGTCCGCCTCCGCGCTGTCGGCGACGGTGAGCACGATCACGTCCGGCCTGGTCCGGAACGGCAATTCGAGGAACAGTTGCAGGGCGCGCTCGGCCTCGGGCGAGCCGTCGGCTGCGATGAGGACGCGCCGGACGGGGGCGTCGCTGGCAGACACGAACGCCGAGGCATGCCCGTCGAGCGCAACGGTGGCGGCCACGTGGCCGATCGAGGCAGCGAGCGGGTGGGGCCCGATGGCCCCGCCTCGGTCAGCTCCGAGCAGCATGATGTCCGGTCCGGTCTCGCCGGCGCGGGCGATGAGCTCCGTGGCGGGATCGCCGACGGCAACCGCGCTGATCGTCTCGATGCCCGCCTGCGCCAGGCGTTCGACGGCTGCCTCGGTGTTCACCGCCGCGATGGCGTCGGCTCCCACGCCGGACCCGACGTCCTCCGGCTCCACGGCCATCACGTCCACGATCGAACCCGGACCCAGCCCGAAGGACGCCAGGAACTGCTCGAGCGCGCCACGCGCCGTCCTTGAGCCATCGGTGCCGTACAGGATGCGCATCGCCGGGTCCTCGTGGAGCGATCGCACGGGTTCATGGTCCCGTCGTTGACAAGCATGGAGCAGGGCGCCCCAGCCCGTTGTGGCGGGCCATACGGCATCCGGGGGTCATCGGGGGACCGGCGGGTCCGGACTTCGGGCGGGAGGACTCTGGCCCCGTGCGCCCTGGATGCGCGACGATCAGGGCCGAAGCGAGGTGTCACCATGACCGGCACCGGCCTTGCGGGACGCGTCGCCCGCTCTCGGTTCGTCGGCGCCATCGTCGCGCTCGCCCTCGGGGCGACGGCACTCGGGTTGGCCGGAGCGCCCACGCCGGCGCAGGCCGCCACATCCCTCGAGGTGCTCGCCGGCTGGACCACGTACTTCACTCCGTCCGATCACAACGGCTGGGGCGCCAACATCTGGATCCCGGCTCGGACGCTCGACGGACATGTCGTCGGGCCGGGCCAGCGCTTCGACTTCTGGACAGCGATCGGCCCGATCACCTGGGCGAAGGGCTATCGCATCGGCGGGGCGATCGTCGGCGGCCACACCCGCGAAGGCGTCGCGCTCGGCGGTGGCATCTGTGCCGCGTCGAGCACGCTGTTCAATGCCGCGTATCGCGCCGGCTTGCCGATCAACGCGCGGTACCCGCACTACTACTACATCGAGCGCTACCCGGTCGGCCTCGACGCGACCGTCTCGTCGTCCCAGGGCATGGCGTGGACCAACGACACGATGTACCCGGTCGTGATCCGGGGCTTCACGGGGAGCGGCTCGATCCGCTTCGAGCTGCATTCCTTCGCGAGCGGCCGCACGGTGAGCATCTCGCGGCCGTCGGTGACCAACTACCGCAACGCCCGCACAACCTACACCCGGACCAGCGCGCTGCCCGATGGCGCCCGTCGCCGGATCGAATACACCATCGACGGCTTCGATGCCGCCGTGACGCGGACCGTGCGGAACGCCGATGGGGCCGTCATCCGGCAGGAGACAACGCGCTCCCGGTACCACCGGGTGGACGGGATCATCTACGTCGGCGACCGCAACGCCCCATGGATCCCGGTTCCGGCTTGGGCCCCGCGCTGCTGGCCCGCGCTGCGGGCGGGCCAGCGCGCCGCAACCTAGGAGCCTGCGTCGGTAATCGCCGCCAGGGCGGGAGCCCAGGCGGCTGACGACGGAAACGGGGGAAGCGGGATGGCCCGAAGGCCGATCCGGGCCGGA
>VGPE01000027.1 GCA_016875645.1 Chloroflexota bacterium | reverse complement strand
ACCATGTCTGGGGCCCATGATCCGACCCCGGCCGCGTCACCAGGTTCAGGCATCATTGGGGGCGATCGTAGACGGCCACGGCGCGCGTCCGATGGGCGCACCCATTTCGATCCACGCACGAATCGCAGCTCCGGCGCCCGCAGCCGCCATCCGGGTCCTGTCTACCATCGCGGGCACTGATGGCTGAGAGGAATCCGGGGCCGATCATCCGCGAGGGGTTCCAGCGCGGCCCGTGGGACAATGCCCGGCCGTGACTGCCCCGACCGCTCCCGCGTCCGCCTCCGCAGCCGCCGCTGCGTCCACCCCCGCGCGCCCCATCGCCGCGCGCGCCGACCTGCGCAACCTCGCCATCGTTGCCCATGTCGACCACGGCAAGACCACGCTGGTCGACGCCCTGCTGCGTCAGACCGGCGCCTTCCGTGCCAACCAGCAGGTGGTGGACCGCGTGTTGGACTCAGGCGACCTGGAGCGCGAGAAGGGCATCACGATCCTCGCCAAGCAGACCACGATCGACTACGGCGGCGTCCGCCTCAACATCGTCGACACGCCGGGCCACGCCGACTTCGGTGGCGAGGTGGAGCGGTCGCTGCTGATGGTGGACTCGGCCCTGCTCCTGGTCGACGCCGCGGAGGGCCCGCTGCCGCAGACCCGGTACGTGCTCCAGAAGGCGATGGCGCGCCGGCTGCCGGTGGTCGTGGTCATCAACAAGATCGACCGCGGCGACGCGCGCCCGGCCGAGGTCCTCGACGCCGTCTACGAGCTGTTCATCGACCTCGGCGCCGACGAGCACCAGATCGAGTTCCCGGTGCTCTACACCAACGCCAAGGCCGGCACCGCGACCGCGTCGCTCGACGCGCCGGGGACGGACCTGCGGCCGCTGCTCGACGTCCTCGTGCGCGTCACCCCCGCGCCGACGTACGAACCGGGCCACCCGCTGCAGATGCTCGTTACGAACCTGATGGCCAACGAGTACGTGGGCCGGATGGCGGTCGGGCGGCTCTGGAACGGGAAGATCCGGACCGGACAGCGCATCGTGGTGGTCCGCGACGAGGCCGACGATACGGCAGGCACTGTCGAGCCCGGGCGGACGGTCACCCTTTTCGGCACGGTCACGAGCCTCACCACCGCCCACGGCATCGAGCGGGTGGACATCACCGAGGCGGGTCCTGGCGACATCGTGGCCGTGGCCGGGCTGCCCGATGTGACGATCGGCGACACGCTGACTGACCCCGCCGACCCGCGGCCGCTGCCGCGCCTGGACGTCGACGAGCCGACGCTGCGCATGACCTTCGGGGTCAACACCTCGCCCCTGGCCGGGCGCGACGGCACCCTGCTGACGAGTCGCCAGATCAAGGCCCGCCTCGACCGCGAGGTGCTGGGTAACGTGGCGATCCAGGTCCTGCCCACCGAGTCCGGCGACACCTACGAGGTGCGAGGCAGGGGAGAGCTCCAGCTGGCGGTGCTCATCGAGCAGATGCGCCGCGAGGGCTTCGAGCTCACCGTGTCGCGTCCGGAGGTGCTCCTGCACACCGTGGACGGCCAGGTCCAGGAGCCGTACGAGCGGATCACGGTGGACATCCCGCCCGACTACATCGGCCAGGCCCAGCAAGCGCTCGCCGGCCGCAAGGCCCGCCTGGAGCAGATGTCGACCGACCAGGACAACCGCGTCCGGATGGAGTTCGTGATCCCCGTGCGCGGGCTGATCGGGTATCGCGGCCAGCTGCTGACCGACACCCGCGGCACCGCGCTGCTGCACCAGATTGGCGAGGGCTACGGGCCGTGGGCGGGCGAGGTCACGCATCGCACCAACGGCGTCCTGGTCGCCGATCGTGCCGGCACCTCCAACGCGTACGGCCTGTTCAACCTCCAGGAGCGCGCCGAGCTGTTCATCGGGTCGGGCGTTGACGTCTACGAGGGCATGGTCATCGGCGAGAACAGCCGCTCGGGCGACCTCGACGTCAATGCCACCAAGGAGAAGAAGCTCACCAACATCCGCACCCACGCCCACGACGAGGCGCTCCGGCTCACGCCACCGCGATCCCTGACGCTGGAGTCCGCGATCGAGTTCATTGCCGGGGACGAACTGGTCGAGGTGACCCCCAGGACGATCCGGCTGCGCAAGCGGATGCTGTCCCAACACGACCGGCGCCGCGAACGGGGACGGGAAGAGGACCTTCGGCGAGCTTCGGAGCGCGCCGGGACCGGCTGACTGCGGCTGCGCCGCATGCTGTGCCGCTTCGGTCCGTCGATGTGCTCGTGGTGGTCGCTCCGCGCACAGGTGCTCCCGATAACGGAAGGGTGACCCCGGGTTCCGGGCCGCTTGCCGGGCGCCGTGATCACGTCACGCGCCAATCGGCGAGCGAAGAGGCCCGCGAGGCGGTGTGTCAGCGCCCGGCACGAACCTTGTCGACCGCGCTGTGCGTGGAATGACCACCAGCAGCCCACGCGCTCAGGGAAGGAGCCAACCAGAAGGAGCCAACCAGGCGGCCCTCCGTCCCGTCAGTCCGTCAGGCGCTCCACGAACCAGTCGCGCAGGCGCGTCAGCAGGTCCAGCCGGTGGGCAGACTCGGTGACGCCGTGCGCCTCGCGCGGGTAGACCACCAGCCGCGTCTCCACGCCCAGATCCTTGAGCGCTCGGTGGAGGATGTACGCCTGCTCGACCGGGACGTCCCAGTCCTGCTCGCCATGGAGGATCAGGGTCGGCGTCCGTGCGTTCCGGATCTGGGTCAGCGGCGAGAACCGGGTGTGGTTGCTCGCCGGGTCGTACGGGTCGGAGTTGCCGTAGTGGAGCCGGTCCCACCGGTGCAGATAGGAGCGCCCGTGGAATGACCGCCAGTCGCTGATCCCGGCGCCGGCCATGGCGGCCTTGAACCGGTCGGTCTGCGTGATTGCCCAGGCGGTCATGAAGCCGCCGTAGCTCCAGCCCGCGATCCCGAGGCGGTCCGAGTCGGCGATGCCGTCGGCCACCAGCCGGTCGATGCCCAGCAGGATATCCGCGAGGTCCGCCCCGCCCATGTCGCCGATGTTGGCCTCAGCGAACTCCAGGCCGAAGCCGGTCGACCCGCGGAAGTTGGGAACGAAGACCGCCAGCTTCGCGTCGGCCAGTGGACGGATCCAGCGCGCGCCGTACTGGTATTCGAAGCGCACGCATCCGGTCGGGCCGCCGTGGACGATCGTGACCAGGGGCAGGCGTCCGCCGCGGTGGCCCGGTGGCAGGAACAGGTAGCCCTGCATCGGCAGTCCGTTCTCACCGGCCCAGGTGACCTCGCGCGCGTCGCCCCGGATGACGTCGCGCCACGCTTCGTGGATCGCCGTCAGGCGTCGCCAGGCGACCTCGTCGCCGACCAGTTCGCCGACGTGGACCTCCGGTGGCGTCTCGAGGTCGTCGATCACGGCGGCGAAGCGTGTCCGGCCATCGGGCAGCGAGGCCCGTGTCACGCTGTTCGTCGTCCGGCGCTCCGACCAGAGCCAGCGACGGTCGCCGGTCGCCGGGTCGATCACGCTCAGGCCCGTGCCGCCATGCACATTCACAAGCGTCAGCAGGCGTCCGTCCGCCAGGAACGACGCGCCGATGTCGGTCACGTCGGTGCCGCCGGCGGGCGCGCGAGCGTCGCCAGCCTCGGGCCCGACCAGGCGGATCTCCCCCGCGTCGATGCCGCGGTCGCTCAGGTTCGACGTCAGGAACGCGAGCGTCCGGCCGTCGGGGGACCACGCTGGCTTCGAGACCTGGCGCCAGGAACGGTGCAGCACGGTCAACTCCGCGCCGCCGACGTCGAAGGCGACGACGCGGGCGTCGTACCAGTCCCATTCGTAGGGCTGATCCGACGCGACGGCGCCAACCCGGGTCCCGTCCGGGGAGAGGGTGAACTCCCAGACCTGCAGGCCCGGCGGCGAGATCGGCTCGACGATGCCCGTCGCCACGTCCGCCGACCAGACGCGCACCCGGCGCGGCCGCTCCTCGAACACGACCGGATCGTCGCCGGCCTTCTCGCGCGCCTCGGCCGCCTCATCGAGGGGCTCCTGCATCAGGAAGGCGAGGCGCCGTCCGTCGGCGAACCACGCCAGTGGGTCCATCGCTCGCCCCGCGGCGAGCGGGATCGCACCGCGCACGTTCGTCAGCTGGCGCGATTCGCCGCCTGCGCGCGGGAGGAGATGGATCTGCCGCTGGCCGTCCTTCTGGCGGTCCGAGAGAAAGGCGAGCCAGCGCCCGTCGGGCGACCAGCGAGGCGTCGTGTCGGCCCGGCCAACGGTCAGCTGGCGCGTTTCACCGCCAACCGCCGGAACCACGTGGATGGCCGACGGGGCGAACTTCGGGCAGTCCGGGCCGCTCGGCCGGGATGCCGCGGCCACCACGAACGCGATCAGCTCGCCGTCGGGCGAGATGGACGCATCGCTCACGACCGGGTGGGCGAGTGCGACTTCGGGCGTGAACCGGGTGGGCACGCGCGGACAGTAGCAGTCGACCCGGCGGCTCGGAGTACCGGCCTGCACGGCCCCTGCGGCCGGGTGACGCGGCGCCGGCCGTACAATCGGGCCGTGATCTACCTGGACCACGCGGCAACCACGCCGCTGCGGCCCGAAGCCCTCGAAGCGATGCTGCCGCTTCTCACCGAGACGTACGGCAACCCGTCGTCCCCTCATGCCGCGGGCCGACGCGCACGCGCCGCGCTCGACGACGCGCACGATCGCGTCGCCCAGGCGCTGGGGGTGCAGTCACGGGAGGTCGTCTTCACGTCCGGGGGCACGGAGTCCAACAACCTTGCGCTGAAAGGTGCCGCATGGGCCGGCCGATCCCGCGGCCAGCGGATCGTGACCAGCGCGGTGGAGCACCACGCCGTCCGCCACGCGCTGGCCCACCTCGAGAAGTTCGGATTCGAGATCGTCGAAGTCCCCGTGGACGCCACCGGCCTCGTGGATCCCGACGCCGTGGAGGCGGCCCTCACCGATCGGACCATCCTGGTCTCGGTGATGCTCGCCAACAACGAGGTCGGGACGATCCAGCCCATCGCCCAGATCGCCGAGCGGGTCCGGCGCCGGCGCGGCGTCCTGCTCCACGTCGACGCGGTGCAGGCGCCCGGGGCCGTGCCGCTTGATCTCCAGGGGCTCGGCGCAGACCTGGTCGCGTTCTCGGGGCACAAGTTCGAAGGCCCCAAGGGCAGCGGCCTGCTCTTCCTGCGCCAGGGCACCCACATTCTCGCCCAGCAGCACGGCGGAACGCAGGAGCGCCACCGGCGGGCCGGCACCGAGAACGTGGCGGGCGCCGTCGGGCTTGCGGTCGCCCTGGACCTGGCGCTTCGCGAGCAGCCGGCCACGGCGGCGCGGCTCGCCGGACTCCGCGGACGCCTCGAGGCAGCAGTCGGAGCGATCGCCGGCGTCGCGCTGACCGGTCACCCGCTCGATCGACTGCCCGGCCTCCTGTCGCTGCTGGTGAGCGGGGTGGACGGCGCGGACGGAGTGGCGGCCCTGGATCTCGAGGGCATCGCCGTATCGGTCGGCTCGGCGTGCACGACCGGATCGCTGGAGCCGTCGCACGTCCTGACCGCGATGGGCTACCCGGCTGAGAGCGCGCGCGGCGCGCTGCGGGTCTCACTCGGCCGGACCACGACCGACGACGAGGTGGACCGCGCCGCCGAGGTGATTCCCGTCACGCTGGCGCGGCTCGGGGCCGCCGCGCGGGCGGTCGGGACGATCGGAGCCGTCGCCTGATGGGCCGTGTGCTGGTCGCGATGTCGGGCGGGGTGGACTCGTCGGTCGCCGCTGCGCTCCTCCACGAGCAGGGCGAGGAGGTCGTCGGCGTCTGGATGCGCCTCCACGACGCCGCCGACAGCTACTCCGAGTTCAGCCGCAGCTGCTGCTCGCTCGACGCGGCGGATGACGCGCGGCGGGTCGCGGCCCGTCTCGGGATCCCGTTCTACGTTCTCAACCTCGAGCGCGAGTTCGACGCGGGGGTGATCGAGCCGTTCATCGCGGCCTACCTCGACGGCCGCACGCCGAGCCCGTGCATCGACTGCAACACCTACGTCAAGTTCGGCGCCCTGCTGGGCCGGGCGCGCCACGTCCACGAGTGCGAATCGGTCGCGACCGGGCACTATGCGCGGCGCGACACGGTGGCCGGCGCCGACGGCGAGCCGCAGCACCGGCTCCTTCGGGCCGCCGACGAGGCGAAGGACCAGACCTACTTCCTCTACGGCCTGCGCCAGGACCAGTTGGCCCACGCGCGGTTCCCGCTGGGATCGCTGACCAAGCCGGAGGTCCGCGAGATCGCGCGCGGCCTGGGTCTCGCGACGGCCGACAAGCCCGAGAGCCAGGAGCTCTGCTTCGTGCCCGGCGGCGACTACCGCGACGCGCTCCGGACACGGGCCGGATGGACGCCCAAGCCCGGGCCGATGGTGGACGTGGATGGCTCGATGATCGGCGAGCATGGAGGCGTTGCGGGCTACACGATCGGCCAGCGCCAGGGGCTGGGCGTTGCGTTGGGAGAACCGCGCTACGTGAGTCGCCTCGACCCGGCCTCGAACACGATCCAGCTGGCGCGCCGGGCCGACCTGGAGACGCGGGCCTTCGTGGTGAAGCGCGTCAGCTTCGTCGACGGTCGGCCGCCTGCGGGTGACGCGCCGTTCGAGACGCAGGTCCGGATCCGTCATCGCGGCCGGCTGGTTTCGGCGACGGCGGCCCCCACCCCGGAAGCGACGGCGTGGCGGATCACCACCCAGGAATCGGTCTGGGCGGCCGCCCCCGGCCAGGCGTGCGTCTTCTACGACGGGGACGTCGTCCTGGGCGGCGGCCGGATCGCGCGCGAGCCGGTGGCGCGCGTCGCGTGACGATCGGTCCCGCCCCCGTCCTGGCATTGCTCGTCGGGGTCTTCCACACCGCCCTGTTCCTGCTGATCCGCGGCCACGGCGGGGGCCAGGCACTGCTGCTGGTCGTCGCCGCGGTGCTCGGCGCGTGGGCCGGCGACGCGATCGGCGCCCGCCTGGGCATCGACATCCTGCGCATCGGCGACTTCCGGCTCCTCAGCGCGTCGGTCGTAGCGTGGGTCGGGATCGGGCTGACGGCGCTCGCCGCGACGATCGGCCCGGCCCGGAGGCGGATCTGATGCCCGATCCCATCGTTCCGCGCGGTCCGTTGCAGGGGCTCCAGGACCTGTCAGAGCAGCTGTTGGGCCAGCCGAAGGGCATGTCCACGTTCCTGCGCGGGCTCGTGGTGGGCGCCTTCGTGGGGGCTACGATCGCGGGCTCCGCGCTCCTTCGGCGGCGCAGGGATCGCGACGGCAAAGGGATTGCGCCGAAGCGCGAATCCCCGGAGCGCTAATCCCCGGCGCCGAGCACCTCGTCCGCGGAGAGGATCAGCCGGCGACCGACCGCGCCTTCGGTGTCGCCCTCGACCAGGCGCCAGCCCGGCAGGCGCGACGGCGCGTCCGGATCGCGTTCGCGGGCACTCAGGACGGCCAATGCCCGTTCCAGGACGTCTTCGGCGACCAGCGCGGCGTAGGCGCGCACGTCCTCGTCCCTGGCGCCGGCGCGCTCCAGCCGTGCGGCGATCCGGGCCAGTTCTTGTCCCTCCGGAGGAGCCAGGGCAGCGCGAGCCAGCGCGCGGGCCAGGACGACTGTGGCCACGGCGGGCACGCCGCCTTCAAGGTCGCGACGGACGATCTGCTCGGCCTTGGCGATGCCCAGGCCCTCGAGCGCCCCGATCCACGCGCGGGCCCGCCGCTGGTCGGCAGCGGGCAGGCGATCGAGCCATGTCGGTTTGGGCTGCAACGGGGGTGGCGCTGGTTCGGCCGCGGCGCGCTCGGAGGGGTGACTGCCGTCGGCTCGACCGCCGGTGATCGCCTTCAGCTTGGGCCGGGAGGCGGCGACCGCGAGGCGCGTCCGTAGCGGCGATTCCCTGGGTGGCGTCGCCCGCTGCTCGTCTGCCGATGCCTTCGCCATGTCAAGCGTGTCGAACGGGCCGAGCGTCCGGGCCAGCCCAAGGTCATCGTGCTGCCCCTCGTCGATCACGAACCAGCGGCCGGCACCTCCCTGGTCGATCGCGAATCGCCCGTCGGACGAGCGGTAGCGGCCCGGAGTCTCGCGCTCCCACGGCTTGGGTGGCTTGGGTGGCTTGGGTGCCCGCGGCCTGGCCATGCGTGACAGGGTACGACCGGCCGCTTTGGTACCGTTCGGGCGATGTCCGTGACCGTTCCAACCACCGACTCCCGGATTCACTGGCTCTCGGGCGACGAGATCCGCCGCCGCTTCGTCCAGTTCTTCGCCGAACGCGGCCACACGATCGTGCCGTCCGCGAGCCTCGTGCCGGCCGGCGACCAGACCCTCCTGTTCACGAACTCCGGGATGGTCCAGTTCAAGGAGGTCTTCACGGGCGCCGAGAAGCGCTCCTACACGCGCGCCGTGGACTACCAGCGCGTGCTGCGGGTGGCCGGGAAGCACAACGACTTCGAGGAGGTGGGGCGGACCCCGCGCCACCACACCCTGTTCGAAATGCTGGGCAACTGGAGCTTCGGGGACTACTTCAAACGCGAGGCGATCCACTGGGCGTGGGAGTTCCTGACGCGCGAGCTCGGCATCCCGCCCGAGAAGCTGGCGGCGACCGTCTACACGACCGACGACCTTGCCCACGACGTCTGGCGCGACGAGATCGGCTTGCCGCCCGAGCGCCTGGTGCGGTGGGGCGACTTTGCGGCCGGCGACGAGAAGAACTGGTGGCGCATGGCCGACATCGGGCCGTGCGGACCCTGCTCGGAACTGCACTATGACCGCGGCGCGCACCTGTCCGAGGGGCCGCACTGCGTGCCGGACCACTCCGAGCACTGCCCGCGGTGGCTCGAGGTCTGGAACCTGGTGTTCATGGAGTTCGAGCTCCACCCGGACCGGAGCCTGACGCCGCTGCCGGCGCCGGGCGTGGACACCGGGATGGGCCTGGAGCGCATTGCCAGCGTGGTGCAGCAGGTGCCGTCGAACTACGACACGGACCTGTTCGCCCCGATTCATGCCCGGATGCGGGAATTGCTGGGCCACGATCCCGACGCGTTCGAGCAGGTGCGGTTCAGCTACCAGGTGATCGCGGACCACAGCCGGGCGGTGACGTTCCTGGTAGCGGACGGGGTCCTGCCCTCCAACGAGGGCCGTGGCTACGTCCTGCGGCGGATCCTGCGCCGCGCCGTGCGGCACGGCCGGCTGCTGGGCCGGACGCAGCCGTTCCTCGGCGAGACGGCACAGGTGGTGATCGAGACGATGGCCGAGGCGTATCCGCACCTGCTGGAGCGCCGGACCGAGATCCTGGCCGCGATCGAGCGCGAGGAGCGCCAGTTCAACCGGACGCTGGAGGCCGGAACCGGCCACCTCGAGGAGGCGCTGATCCCGCTGACGTCCGCCGAACGTGTGGTGGGCCGTCGCGACGAGGACCTGCTGCCCGACGCGCCGATCCTGCCGGGCGAGGTCGCCTTCCGGCTTCACGACACGTACGGCTTCCCGATCGACCTGACCATCGAGCTGGCGGCCGAGTACGGCGTGCGCGTGGACCTCGCCGGCTTCCAGGACTCGCTCGCCGAGCAGCGCGACCGGAGCCGCGCCGGCACCCGGGCGGCCCTCAGCCGCCACGCCGAGCTCCAGTCGCTCTACGAGTCGATCGCGCGGCGCGCCGGTGACACGCAGTTCCTGGGCTACGAGACGACGACGGCGGACGGCCGCATCCTCGCCATCCTGCGCGACGGCATCGAATACGACGAGCTGACCGGTTCCGGTGCCGCCGAGGTGGTGCTGGATCGGACACCGTTCTACGCCGAAGGCGGCGGGCAGATCGGCGACCGCGGGGCCATCCGCGAGGCCGGTGGCGGGTCCGACCTGTTCACGGTGGAGGACACCCAGCGCGTCGTGGGCACCGCGCCGGCCGGTCTGATCGTCCATCGCGGGCGGCTGCACGGCCGGCTGCGAGTCGGTGAGAGCGTCACGACGGAAGTGGACGCCGAGCGGCGCACGCACACGATGCGCAACCACACGGGCACGCACGTCCTGCACCGCGCCATGCGCAATACCGTCGGCGAGTCGGCCCGCCAGGCGGGCTCCCTGGTGACCCCGGACTACCTGCGCTTCGACTTCCCGCTCGATCGCGCTCTGACCGACGACGAGAAGCGCGCCATCGAGGCCGAGGTCCGGCGCGTCGTGCGCGAGGACCGGCCGGTCACGCCCAGCTTCATGTCGATGGCCGAGGCCGTCGCCGCCGGCGCCGACGCATTCTTCGACGAGAAGTACGGCGAGCGGGTGCGGACAGTCCGCGTGGAGGGCTACAGCCACGAGCTCTGTGGCGGGACGCACTGCCGCGCCAGCGGCCAGATCGGCTCGTTCGTGATCACCGGCGAACGGTCGATCGGCTCGCGGATGCGCCGGATCGAGGCCCTGACGGGCGAGGCCGCCGACCGGCTGCTCGCGGAACGAAGCCAGGCGCTTGAACGGATCGCGGAGCAGGTCGGCGCCCAGAACGTCGACGCGGTGCCGGACCGGATCGCGGCGCTCCAGGAGGAGTTGCGCGAGGCGAAGAAACGGCTGCGGGCGGGTGCATCGGGCGGCATCCCTCGCCCCCGCGAGCTGGCCGGCGGCGCCCGCGAGATCGCGCCCGGCGTCAGGATCGTGATCGCGGCGGCGCCGTACGAATCGATCGACGCCCTCAAGAGTGCGGCGCGCGAAGTGCGCGACGTCCTCGGGTCGGGGATCATCGCCCTCGGGCTCGACGCCGAGGAGCCGCAGATCTTCGTGACCGTCAGCGACGACCTGGTGGCGCGCGGCCTCTCGGCGGGGGAGCTGATCCAGGCGGCCGTCGGTCCGATCGATGGACGCGGTGGCGGGCGCCCGGCCATGGCCCAGGGCAAGGGCAGCCGTCGTGACGGCCTAGCGGAAGCTCTGTCTGTCGTCGCGGAGCGGGCCGGGACGCGGTTGGAGGCGAGCGGGTAGATGACCTTCTGGCGTCGAATCTGGCAGCGCCAGGACCAGCCGCTCGCGGCCTGCACCGCGCTCGACGTCGGAACCGAATTCGCGAAAGCGCTCGTGTTCGAGATCGACGGGGCGGCACACGGCACGGTCCGTGGCGTCGGCCGCCGCCGCCAGGGTCTCTCGCACATGCAGTCGGGCACCGTGGCCGATATCGCCGCGGTGGTCGACAACTGCTCGGTCGCGCTCCAGGAGGCCGAGGAGATGGCCGGCTTCCGGCCGACCCAGGTCGTCATCGGCATCGCGGGGGAGCTCGTCAAGGGCTTCACGACCGTCCACACGCAGGAACGCAAGAAGCCGACGGCACCCATCACCGAGGCCGAACTCCAGAAGCTCATCGACGGCGTCCAGCGCGAGGCCCTCCGTCAGGCCGAGCGAGCGATCACCTGGGAGACTGGCCTGCCGCAGGTGGACGTGCGCCTGGTCCACGCCGCGATCACCGGCTCCGCGATCGACGGCTACCCGCTGACGAACCCCATCGGCTTCCAGGGCCGGCACATCCAGATCTCCATCTTCAATGCGTTCGCGCCGCTGGTCCACCTCGGCGCGCTCCAGAGTGTCGCCAGCCAGTTGGACCTGGAGTTGCTCGAGATCGTGGCCGAGCCGTACGCCGTCTCCCGTGTTCTGGGCAGCGAGCAGGTGCGCCAGGCGGGCGCGCTGTTCATCGACATCGGCGGCGGCACCACGGACGTCGCGCTGGTGCGGGGCGGCGGCATCGAGGGCACGCGCATGTTCGCCCTCGGCGGTCGGGCCTTCACGAAGTCCCTCGCCGACCGGCTGGACCTGCCATTTCCCCGCGCGGAGTCCCTCAAGGTGGACTATGCCCGGGGCATCGACGTCGAACGGCACGAAGAGATCGCCTCGATCGTCCGGGATGACGTGGCGGTGTGGTCGGCGGGGGTGGAGTTGGTGCTCGAGGAGCTGGCCGCCGGCGATCTGCTGCCCGGCCGGATCTTCCTCTGCGGCGGCGGATCGCGTCTGCCGGAAGTGCGGGCCGCGCTGGCCGACGACGGGCTGTGGCGCCGCCTGCCGTTCAGCCGGCCGCCGGAGGTCACGATCATGGCCCCGGCCGATCTCGATTCGATCGCGGACTCGACCGGCCTCCTCGTCGACCAGCAGGACGTGACGCCGATGGGCCTGGCCTTCCAGGCGATCGAGCTCCAGACCCTCGATGACCCCCTGGACGTCCTGCTCCGGCGCGCGCTGCGGGCGATGAAGGTCTGGGCGCACACGTGACCGGCCCCGTCGCCCCATCAGTCATCTATCTCGACGTCGACGACGAGATCACTTCGGCGGCCGCCCGGATCCGGGCGACCGGGACGGAACGGATCGCTCTGGTCCTGCCGTCAGGCTCGCGTCTGTCGACGTCGCGGATCAACTTTCGGCTGCTGGCTCGCGAAGCCGGGGCCCGGACCCGCTCGCTTGCGATCGTCTCGCCGGAGCCGGGCACGCGCTCGCTGGCGGCATCGGCCGGGCTGGCCGTCTATTCGACGGTCACCGAGTACGAGAACGCCATAGCCGCTGGAGCGGCGACGGCGGACGAGGGGTGGGCGGGCACGAGCGGTGCGGGCGGTGCGCGGGCACCCGGGACGCGGGATGGCAGCTCCCCTCTGGGACCCGGAGCCGTCGGCCCCAGCAGCGTCGAAGGTCGGCAGCGCCTCGAAGAGACCCGGGTCTGGGATGGCGGCACCATCGCCACGCGACCACTCCCCGAGGTCGATCATTGGCCTGCGGTTGACGATCGGCAGTCCGGCGGTCGCCGCTGGCTGGCGGTCCTCATCGGGCTCGTCCTGGTGTTCGCCGTGGTCGGCGGTGTCGGTGCCTACGTGGTCCTGCCGACGGCGACCGTCACAATCCGGTCGGTTCCCGAAACTGTCGGGCCGCTCAACGTCCAGATCACGGCCGACCCCCTCGCCGCGAACGTCGATCCGGCCAAGCTGGTGGTGCCCGCCGAGCTCGTCACGTTCGACCTCGAAGCGGGTGATGAGTTTCCAGCCACCGGCGTCAAGGTCACCGAGACCAGCGCCTCGGGGGTCCTGCGCTGGAGCAACTGTGACCCCACCAGTTCCTACACGATCCGGGCCGGGACGCGCGCCCGAACGGCCAGCGGCATCGCGTATGCCACGACGGAGGCAGTGTTCCTGCCCGTTGCCGGCCTGAGCGGCAGCAATCCCCCGACCCTCACGTGCCAGTCGCGGGACGTCCGTGCCGAGGCCCTGGAGCCCGGCCCGGACGCCAACGTTGCTGCGCGCTCCGTGACCCAGGTCCCGTCGAATCTCAATGCGGTCGTCATCCGCGTGACGAATCCCGACGCCATGACCGGTGGCGAGCGGACGGAGACCAGGCTGATCACGGTGGAGGACGTGGGCGCAGCCACCGATGCCATGACCCAGGCGATCGAAACGCGATTCGCGCAGCTGCTGTCGGAGCCGGGCCGCGCGCCACAGGGCACGACGATCGTGCCCGAGACCCGCTCGTCGAGCGAACCAGAGCCCGTGGAGGATCCCGTCGAGCTTGTTGGCCAGGAGGTCGACTCGTTCACCCTCACGTACCGCGCCACCGGCACGGTCACGGCGGTGCGCGAGACGGCGGTCCGCGACCTCGCCGAATCGCTGATCCGGGCGCAGGTTGGGGCGGATCGCATGCTCGTCCGGGACTCGGTCACGGTGGAGATCGAGCCCGGCGAGCCCGAGGGCGCCGCCGTCACCTACCGGGTCCGCGCCTCGGCTCAGCAGGTGGGCGCCATCGACCCCGAAGCCGTCCGCCAGGCGATCACCGGACGCTCGGTCGACGAGGCCCGGGAACGTCTGAGAGACTTCGGCGATGCAGACTTCGACGTGTGGCCGGGCTGGGTGACGGCCATCCCCACGCTCGACTTCCGGCTGGAGATCCGCGTCGTCGCCGAGATCCCCACGGAACCCGCGACATCACCAGGCCCAGATCCCGCCCCGACGGCGACTCCGCGAAGGACGTCCTCGCCGGCCCCGACGCGCACCTCCGCGCCCGCAACGGCGCCGGTCGCCAGCCCCAGGCCTTCGGGGACGTGAGCCTCATCGTGGGCGTGGACGTCGGCGAACGCCGGATCGGCGTGGCGACCGCGAGCGACGGCGGGCGTGCTCTCCCGGTCGGCACGATTGCCCGAGGCGAGACCGTCGCCGATGACGCCTCGGCCATCCGCCGTCTCCTGTCGGGCGATCCCGACGCCGTGGTCGTGGGGCTCCCCCTGGAGGCGTCCGGGATCGAGGGTCGCCAGGCAGCGCTCACCCGGGCGTGGGCCGCGGAGTTCGAGCGCGCGGTCGGGCTGCCCGTGTCATTCCGCGACGAACGGCTCACCAGCCACCTCGCGGAGCAGCGGATCGGGCCGCTGAAGCGTGGCCGCAGCGGCGGTCCGCCGAGCGGGACGCAGCGCAGGCTTCACCGCGAGCGAGTTGACCGCGAATCGGCGGCGATCATCCTCCAGGACGAGCTTGACGCCCGGTCAGCCGCCGAGGGGTCGGCCGCTTGGGCCGCGACATGAGCCTGCGCGGGCGCGATCCCGGCGACTACCGCTCCAACGTCCGCGACCGCTACTCGTACCAGCCGCGATACGAGGCACCTGGCAGCCGGCACCACGGCGTCATCCGATTCCTGCTGTTCACGGTGCTGCTGGCGGCCGGCGTGCTGGTCACCCTGGTCACGATCGGCCGGCCGCTCGTCGCATCGATGGTGGTCGGCTGGGCCGGCAATAACCCGGGCACGATGGGGCTGCCATTCGTCGCGGACTTCGTCCAGAGCGATCTCGGCGCGAAGCTCACCCAGCCGCCCGACGACGACCCGACCGAGGTCCAGTTCGTCATCGCGACCGGCGAGACGGTGCGCTCCATCGGCGAGCGGCTGGAGGAGGAGCGCTTCTTGCTCGACGCGCGCGCGTTCATCCTGACGGCGATGCGCCGGGGCGTCTCGGACGACTTCAAGTCCGGCAACTACGTCCTTCGACGCAACATGACCCCGGCCGACATCGTGACCTCGCTGCTCGAACCGCGGGAACTCCACGTGTTCTACCGGGTCGGGCTGCGCGAGGGCCTGCGCCTGGAACAGATCACGGCGCTGCTGCTCAAGCTCAAGACCGACGAGGGACTCCCGATCGACGTGGGCGCGTTCTTCGACATCGTCAAGAACCCGCCCGCGGACCTGCTGGCCGACTACCCATGGCTCAAGCTGCCCAAGGGCGCGTCGCTGGAGGGCTACCTCGCCCCCGCGACCTACCAGGTCCGCGACGACGCGACCGCCGAGACCTTCGTGCGCCAGCTGCTCACGCAGTTCGAGAAGCAGGTGGGCGAGAAACGCCTCACGGTACCCAAGGCCCGCGGCCTGACGCTCCACCAGGTGGTGACACTCGCGTCGATCGTGGAGCAGGAGGCCCAGGTGGACGAGGAGCGGCCGATCATCGCGGGCGTCTACCAGAACCGGATCACCAGGAAGCTGCCGGCCGGCGGGTTGCTCCAGGCCGACCCCACCATCGTGTACGCGAACGACAGCGTCCTGCTGGAGGACATTCCGTTCGACGAGTGGGTCAAGTTCTTCTTCTGGGACGTCTCCAAGATCAAGGTCCGCCTCGACGCGGTCCAGTTGCCGGACGAGCTGGCGGGCTACCAGACGTATCAGCGCCCGGGCCTGCCGCCGGGGCCGATCTGCACGCCCAGTGTCACGTCGATCGAGGCGGCTCTCGCGCCCAACACCAAGACCAACTACCTGTACTTCCTGGCGATCCAGGACAAGGGCGGCAAGCGCAACGGCAAGCACGCCTTCGCCAAGACGCTCGAAGAGCACGAAGCCAACCTGCGCAAGTACTTCTACGTCCAGTGAGCGCGGCCGCGGCCGCTCCCCGGGCCGCCGACCTGGTTCGGTGGGAAGACGCGGACCGCACCGCCCGGCCCGAGCGCCTGGCCCGGCTGCGGGCGCGGATGGTCGCCGAGGGTGTCGATGCCTACTTCGGCGTGCGCCCCGAGCACATGCGCTACCTCACGGGCTTCCGACTGGACGACGGCGAGGAGAAAGTCGCCGGGCACTCCGGGCAGTTCCTCGTGGCGGCCGAGGACCTGGTCGTGCTCGCAGACTCGCGGTACACGATCAAGGCCGCCCGGCAGGCGAGCGCCGCGCGGGTCGAGCCGATCGCGTCCGATCTTGCCGTGGCCTGGTCTTCGCTCGTGGCGTCCGTCGGCGCGAGGCGGATCGCGGTCGAGGCGGGGTTCGTCTCGTACGCACTGTGGGAGCGACTCGCGAGCGCCGCGCCGGACGTGGAGCTGGTCGCGGCCTCCGGGTGGATCGAGCGCGATCGCGTGGTCAAGGAGCCAGCCGAACTCGAGCGGGTCGCCGCGGCATGCGGGGTTGCCGACCGCGCCCTCGATTCGCTGCTGCCCGCGATCCGGCCGGGCGTCACGGAACGCGAACTGGCGTGGCAGCTCGAGGTCCTCATTCGCCGGCCCGGATCCGGCGCCGAGGCGCTGGCCTTCGACGTGGCCGCGCTCTTCGGTCCCGAGGCGGCCCTGCCACACGGCGCTCCTGGCGACCGCCCGATCGCCCCCGGCTCGGTGCTGCTGTTCGACTTCGGCGCCCAGGTTGCCGGGTACCGCAGCGACATGACGCGGACGCTGTTCGTGGGCGAACCCTCCGCGCGCGACCTCGCGGTCTACGAGACGGTGGCGCGGGCGCAGGCCGCGGCAGTTGCGGTACTGGAATCCGTGGTTCGCGGCGAGCGGCCCGTGCCGACCGGGCGCGAGATCGACGCGGTCGCGCGCGGCGTCATCGAGGCCGACGGGCGCTGGGCCGCGTACGGGCACGGCCTGGGGCATGGCATCGGTCTCGCGACTCACGAGGCGCCCTCACTGGGACGGTCCGCGGCCTCGGATGCGCCGCTGCCTTCGCCGACCGTCTTTTCCGTGGAACCGGGGATCTACCTTGACGGCGAGATGGGCGTGCGGATCGAGGACCTCGTGCTGTTCGACGCCGGTGGCGATGGCCGACCCGGTCGCCTGGAACAATTGACGAACTTCCCGCGCGGCGTCCTGATCGTGGGTTGACGGCACGATGCTCATCGCTGCAGCAAGGAGGATCGGCCCCGTCAGGCTCGGGCTCGGCTTGCCGGTGCTGCCCTTCGAGCTGCGGGTCCGACTGGCCTGGTGGGCCGAGATGCGCGGCCGGCGGCCACGGACGCTGTCCGAGCACGTCCGGCACCGCATGACGTTCGATCGCCGGCCCATCCTGGCCACCTGCTGCGACAAGCGGGCCGCTCGCGAGTTCGTCGCCGAGCGGGTCGGGCGCGACGTGCTGCCCGCCCTGCATGCCGTGGTGGCCGACGTGAGCGAGCTCGACCGCCGCGCGCTGCCGCGCGAGTTCGTGCTCAAGCCGTCCCACGCCTCGGGCGGGGTGATCGTGGTGAGCGAGGCGGCGCCGCTCGATGCCCCGCAGCCGCGACCGACCTTCAGTTGGCACTGGTACCACGTGCATCCCGATCGGCTCGACTGGGATGCGGTCACTGCGACTGCCCGCCAGTGGCTCTCGCGGCGGTATGGCGCCTGGACGCTCGAGTGGGGCTACCTGGGCGTGCCACGCCGACTGATGGTCAAGGAGCTGCTGGACCACGTCCCGGACGACATCAAGCTCCTCGTCTTCGACGGTGTGCCCCGCGCCCTGTTCCGCGTCAGCGGGCGGGGCTCGGGCGACCTTCGCACCGAGTTCTTCACGTCCGATTGGCAGAGCCTGGACCTCCGGGTGAATGACTCCCGACCCCCCGATCGAACCCTTCCGCGGCCGCCGACGCTCGAGCGGATGCTGGACGTCGGCGCGCGGATCGGGCGCGGGCTGGACTTCATCCGCGTCGACCTGTACGACGTCCAGGGTCGGGTGGTCTTCGGCGAGCTGACGGCATATCCGTTCGGCGGCCTGCCCGCGTTCCAGCCGAGCTCGTTCGAAGCGGAGTTCGGCGGCTACTGGCCTCGGTAGATCGATCGCTGCGCCGGCGCGCGCGTGCCCCGTCGCTCGCGAACATCGCGGGAAGCGCTGAATCCGCGAACACGGACACGCAGGTACCCATCCGCGGCCGGCCCCGTAGGTCGCGCATCGCTTCAACCGATCACCGCATGCCTGTAGAGCCGCTTCTCGCCGTCAACCGCCAACCCGGGCTCGGATCGCGCCATCGGTAACGCTTCTGGCGATCATCGGTCGAACCGCCAGGCGGCCACTCCCGCGCGGAGCGGCTGCGGAGCGCGAGGCGGCCGCGGCCACGCGCCGATGGAGCGCAACATCGCGGGCCGAGCGCCCGGACCGCGGACCGGCCACGCTCGCCCGTGCGGCGGAGCCGCGTAGACTTCGGACTCACTCTCGACTGCCCAGGAGCAACTCACGCCATGATGTCCACCAGCGATCTGCGCAAAGGCGCCGCCATCGAGCTTGACGGCGACCTGTGGCAGATCCTCGATTACCACCACATCAAGATGGGCCGCGGCTCGGCCCAGGTGCGGATCAAGCTGCGCAACATCAAGCGCGGCCAGACGGTGGAACGCAGCTTCCAGGCCGGCGAGCGCTGGCCCCGTGCCCAGCTGGACCGGCGCCCGGTGCAGTTCCTCTACCGCGACGGCGACGACTTCCATTTCATGGAGAACGAGACGTACGAGCAGTTCGCCCTGACCGCGGAGCAGCTCGACGATGCCGTCAACTACCTCAAGGACGGCATGACCGTCGACCGGACGAGCTACCAGGGCGAGACGATCGGCATTGAGTTGCCGGCCACGGTCGACCTCAAGGTGGTCGAGACGGAGCCCGGGTTCGCGGGGGACACCCAGACCGGAGCGCGCAAGTCCGCCACGACCGAGACGGGCCTCGTCGTACAGGTGCCGATCTTCGTCGGCGAGGGCGACACCATCCGGGTCGACACGCGGACCGGCGACT
>VGPE01000026.1 GCA_016875645.1 Chloroflexota bacterium | reverse complement strand
GGGCGCCTCGGGACCGCGCGCAACGGGGCCGGCCGAGCCCTCGGCCACTCCTGAGCCGCCGGTCATCAGCGTGCCGCCGCCACTCGAGCTGCGGTTCTTCGGGAGCCCGATCTCCATGGCTGAGGTGTACCGCGCCGGTGACCTTGACGTCGTCTCGGGGCTGCCAGCTGCGGCCGCCGAGGCGTTGGCCCAGACGGAAGGCTCTCGCCTGCTGCGCTACCCGCGCGCTACCGTGACGGCAATCGCACTCAATCTGCGACCCGCGTACGCGGCGGTTCGCGACGAGAACGTCCGGCGGGCGCTGCTTCGGATCATCGATCGGCCGGCGCTCATGGAAGCGGTGGTCGCCAGCGTGGCGGTCCGTGCGGACGGGCTCATCCCACCGTCTTCATGGGCGTTCTCCAAGCCCGACAACCGAGCGATCGTTCACGACCGCAACGCGGCCGCCGCCGAGCTCAAGGCCGTCGGCTGGCGCAAGGAGGACGGCCGCTGGTATCCCAAGGGCGCGAAGGAGCCCTTCGAACTCGAGCTCATCACGCCCGACGTTGATTCGAATCCGATCGTGCTCGCCACCGCGGAGCAGGTCGCGCGCCAGTGGACGTCCTTCGGGATTCCCACGCGGCTCGTGCCGCTTCCGCCCAGCGTCTTTGTCGGTGACCGGCTGCGACGCGGTCGATTCGAGGCCGCCGCGGTCGACATCAACGTGGGGCTTGACCCCGACCTGTACCCGTTGCTGGGCTCGCGGCAGGCGGGGATCGGCGGCTCCAACATCAGTGGGTTCCAGGACCTGGACCTCGACGCGAAGCTCGCAGCGGCTCGCCAGCCGGGCGACGAAGCAGCCCGAACGAAGGCCTACGCGGAACTTCAGGCGTATCTCTCCGAGGCCCAGGTCATGTTGCCGCTCTACTGGCGCGACGAGCCGATCGTGCTCTCGGAACGGCTCGTCGGACCGGCCAAGCACCTCCTGGGCGACACCAGTGACCGGTTCTGGGACGTGCTAGACTGGCGGCTCGCCTCCGGTCAGTGATCGTTCGCTGGCCGGTTTCGAGTCTCCGGGCCGAGGTGGCGGAATCGGTAGACGCGCTAGCTTCAGGAGCTAGTGTCCGCAAGGGCGTATGGGTTCAAATCCCTTCCTCGGTACCATCCCTCACCCGGAGATCCGTGGCGCTCATGCCCAGGTGGCGGAATTGGTATACGCGTACGTTTGAGGGGCGTATGACGCAAGTCATCCGGGTTCAAGTCCCGGCCTGGGCACCACGCTGGCATTGATCGACGACCCTCCCCGCCGGGAGGGTCGTCTCGTTTCCGGGGCGTACGATCACGCAGGCTGGGGCGGTTAGCTCAGTTGGTCAGAGCGCCTCGCTTACACCGAGGAAGTCGGGGGTTCGAGTCCCTCACCGCCCACCACTCTGTCGCCCTGGGGCGCGCCGCGGCACGGGCATCACTGCGCGTTCGCTTGACCGCCGTCGCTCCGTGACTCGCTCGAGGACCCGTGACCGGCGCTGCTCTCTCGTCCCGTCGTCGTGATGTTCTCCATGTCTGGCGACTGACGAATTCGCTGGGCAGTCAGGGACTGACAGAGCCCACTCGGCAGCGAGACGGCCCGGCGGCTGCCAGCGGACTGCCTGCTAGACTCGGGCTTCGGCTGCCAAGCCGCGTCGCTCGAGGAGGGGCATGTGGATCCCGTACTCATCATCGTGATCGTCGCCATCGTCGCGATCCTCGTGATCGGCATCCTGATCTACAACGGCCTGGTCCAGAAGCGTCTGCGAATCGATGAGGCGTTCGCCCAGATCGACGTCCAGCTCAAGCGCCGCCACGACCTGATCCCGAACCTCGTGGCAGCTGTTCGCGACTACATGGGCTTTGAGCAGGAGGTCCTGACCCGTGTCACCGAGGCGCGCGCAGCCGCGGTCGCAGCGGGCGCCTCGGGCCCGGTCGCCCAGGCCCAGGCCGAGAACATGCTGACCGGCGCCCTGCGGTCGCTGTTCGCCGTGGTCGAGAACTACCCCGAGCTCAAGGCCAACCAGAACGTGCTGAGCCTCCAGGAGCAGCTGACCACGACCGAGAACCAGATCAGCTTCTCGCGCCAGCACTACAACGCGGTGGTGCTCGACTACAACCAGACCATCGCCACGTTCCCGAGCCTGCTGCTCGCCGGTCCGCTCGGGTTCACGCGCCGCGAGTTCTTCGCCGCCGAGCCCGAGGCCACCGAGGTGCCGGTCGTCTCCCTGCGCTGACGCCCGAGGGCCGGCGTCCCGTCGCGTCGAACCTGCGCAACGCCGAGGGGCGGCCCGTCCGACCATGAACTTCTACCAGCAGATCTCGGCCAACCGGCGCAACAGCTTCCTGCTCGCGCTGGTGATCGTGGCGCTCCTGTGCGCACTCGGGTTCTCGATCGGCTTCGCGATCAGCGGGGCACCCGAGGGCGGCATTGCGGCCACGTCGATCGCACTGGTCATCGGGATCCTGATGGCGCTCGGCTCGTACTTCGCAGGTGACCGACTCGTGCTGGGTGTCTCGGGCGCGCGCGAGGTGAGTCAGGCCGAGGCTCCGCAGCTCTACAACGTGGTCCGCGAACTGACGATCGCGGCCAACATCCCGATGCCCCGGGTCTACGTCATCAACGACACGGCGCCCAACGCGTTTGCGACCGGCCGCGACCCCGGGCACGCCTCCATCGCCATCACGACCGGCCTCCTCCAGAAGCTGAGCCGCGAGGAGCTCCAGGGCGTCATCGCCCACGAGCTCTCACACGTGCGCAACTACGACATCCGGTTCACGCTGATCGTCGGCGTGATGGTGGGTTCGATCGCTCTGCTCGCGGACTTCTTCCTGCGGTTCACGTTCTGGGGTGGGGCAGGGCGTCGGTCGCGCGATCGTGACAGCGGCAGCGGCGGGCTCCAGCTGATCTTCTTCGTGGTCGCCATCGTCCTGGCGATCCTGGCTCCGATCGCGGCGAGCCTCGTCCAGCTGGCCGTCAGCCGGCAGCGCGAGTTCCTGGCGGACGCGTCGTCGGTGGAGCTGACGCGCAATCCCGTCGGGCTCCAGGGAGCGCTCGCAAAGATCGCGACGGATCCGGAGGTCCTCGAGGTGGCGAACCGGGCCACCCAGCACCTCTACTTCGCGAACCCGATCAAGAAGTTCGAGCAGCGCTCGTCGGGACTGTTCGCGACGCACCCGCCGATCCTCGAGCGGATCAACCGACTGCGGGATCTCTCCGGCGAACGGCCACTGTCCCCGCAGGAGGCGCGGCTGCTGTCGGGGCTGTAGCGGCGGCGGCACCCTCGCCGTCGGCACCGACGGCGCGGCGGCTAGAGCAGGCGGCGCCCGCATTGCATCACTGGGCACGCTGATATCGCGCCCGGTCGGCTGATTCAGGTTCAGTTATCACTGGACGTGCTGGTAGGCGCTCCCGGGATGGATCCGATGTCGTCGGCGAGCCTGGCCCACGCACGAATCGCCTGTCCGAGCCCGCCGAAGCCGGTCCCAGCTGTGTCCTACCATCGCGGGCAGTGCTGGTTGACAACGGCGCCCCAGGATCGGTGACCAGCGCGGGCAGGAGAGGCCGCGCACCACGGCAGGAGCGTGGCGCTTCCTTGTTGCTCGTCGGACGCCCGTGCTATTCTGCGACCCGCCGACGGGCGGCCAAGCCTGGTTGGCCATCGGGCCGAGATAGCTCAGTCGGTAGAGCACGCGACTGAAAATCGCGGTGTCGCCAGTTCGATCCTGGCTCTCGGCACCACCCAATCCGGTGGTCAGGTTCTTCGAGCGGAAGTGGCTCAGTTGGTAGAGCATCACCTTGCCAAGGTGAGGGTCGCGGGTTCGAGTCCCGTCTTCCGCTCCAATCTCCTGTCTTCATGGACCGGTCTGGCTCCGGCCTCCCGCCAGCGACTGGACCGGTGCCCCTTCGTCTAGTGGTAGGACAGCGGACTTTGGATCCGTTAGGCGAGGTTCGAATCCTCGAGGGGCAGCCACGCCGGCCCGCCCGGGCCTGACATCTACGCCGGTTCCCCTGACCGGCCGCGTCGAGGCGACGTACCCAAGTGGTAAAGGGGGAGGTCTGCAAAACCTCTATTCAGCGGTTCGAATCCGCTCGTCGCCTCCACTTCCCCCGCACCATTCGACCTCCCGAGAACGCAGCGCAGGGCGCACCGCCGATCGCGGTGCCCGCCGGCGCTCCTTTACCACCGGGTTCGCCGAGACGGTTCGCGCGACAAGCGACTGGGCTTCGCTGCTTCCGGCCCCTGTGGCGACTACGCTTCTGCGCGCGCCGGAGTGGCGGAATCGGCAGACGCAGCGGACTTAAACTCCGCGGCCCGCAAGGGCGTCAGGGTTCGAACCCCTGCTCCGGCACCATTGGCGCGCTCGGCCGAGTTCGACCGGAAGCCCCTCGGGTCCACGCGACCCGTGGTTGATCCGTGGCCGGACGACCCGAGGCCCGGGCCGCGCCCGATCAGGCCCGGTGAAGCAGTCGCGCGAAGCCCCGCCGACGTTCGACGGCCGTCGACGGCTGTGGCGTCGAGTCGTTGCCAAGGGCTGTGGTCGCCAGTTTGCCCAGCTTGTCGGCTGGGGCGGACTTCGGTGAGCCTGTCAGGACCGGGACGCCCTCGTTGACGGCTTTCAGGTAGACCAGCGGATCGTACGGAAGCTCCATCGCGATTCGCGTACCCAGGGCGCCTTCGATATCGCTGGCCTTGAGCAGATCCTTGGCGAACAGGTTGTTCAGGACGAAGGTGGCCTTGCTCATCAGCGAGCCGATCTCGTTGAGGTAATCCAGCATCGTCGACAGCGCTTTGAGCGAACCCAGCTCCGGGGTGATCGGGATGACGATCCGGTCCGCGAGCTCCAGGGCGGCCAGCGAACGCTCGTCGAGCGTCGACCCGGAGTCGACGACCACCACCTCGAACACGCTGGAGAGCCCGCTGATCAGTCGCTCCACGTTGCGACCCGTGACCAGCTGGGCGAGCTCGGGGGAGCCGGGCGCCTGGAGCACCCGCAGCCCGCTCTGATGCTCGGCCAGGAACGGGGCCAGCAGATCGGGATCGCGAACGGACTCCTCGTCCCGCGCGAGGTCGATCAGCGAGTGGCTGGCGGCGAGGTTGAGGTGCGTGGCGACCTGGCCGAACTGCAGATCGAGGTCGACGAGCAGTGCACGGCCCGGATGCACCTGCGCCGCGAGCGTGGCGATGTTCACCGCGACGGTCGTGGTACCGACACCGCCCTTCGGGCTGAAGACCACGACGAGCCCGCCGGCGCGCGCCGGTTCCCGGGCTGGGGACCGGCTCGAGGTCACGCGACCGGCGGTAGCGGAGCAGCAGCGCCTCCACGCGCGCTTCGAGCCCCCGCGCATCGAAGGGCCTGGCCACCACGTCGTCCGCACCGGCTTCGAGGAACCGGATCCGCTCTTCGACATCGTCAGTCTGCCCGATGCACAGGACCGGCACGCTCGCGAGCGACGGGTGGGCACGCAGGTCGCGACACAGGTCAGCAGCAGATGGACTGGCGTCGCCGGCGTCGAGAACGATCAGGTGTTGATCCGCGGTGGCGAGACGCAGCAGCGACTCGCGGTCGATCGCGATCGTCACGCCGTATCCGGTGCTCGACAGCGTCGAGCGCAGCGCTTCGCCCGATGTGGGGTCTGACGCGAAGAGCAGGATGCTGCTGGCCGGCACAGTGACTCCAGATGACAGAAACCGTGATGCGGTCAGGATCGCGAACGCGGGCCCGGGCGAGTATCCCACGAAAGTCCCATTGGGCCCCCGAGTGGGTGGCCGCCGGCATCGCCTCGGCTGGAGTTGCGGGCCGATCGGCAGGGCCCGAGAGGCCGCCGTGCTACCATCTGTCGTCCTTTCGGCTCCGCACGCAGCACCGGGCGCACTTCGAGCGCGCAACCGCCAATTCCGGCACGCCAAGCGGGGCATTTCCCAGAGGAAGGAGCACTGAGGCGGAATGCGCCGCTATGAGTTGATGCTGGTCCTTCGTCCGGACGTGCCGGATGACCGGATCCAGGCGGTCCTTGACCGCACCACCCGTGGACTCGCCGCGTCGGGCGGCCAGATCGTGAAGGTCGCCCCGTGGGGCCGCCGCCGACTGGCGTATTCCATTGCCGGACATCGCGAGGGTTCGTACCACATCCTCATCTTCGAGGCCCCGGCCGAGGCCATCGCCGAGCTGGAGCGCGGCCTGCTCATCACCGAAGAGGTGCTCCGACACCTCGTGACTCGCGTCGAACGTCCCGTTCGTGCTGCCCGTCGCGAGGGCGCGGAGGATGCGGCCGACCTTTCGTCGCCGCCCTCCGACGAGGACGAGGACCTGGACATCGTGGAGCGGATCGACGAGTCCGAGAGCGAGGCCGCACCCGCCGCCATCGAGTGAGGGAGTTCGCGCGATGTCGCTGAACAAGGCGATGATCATCGGCAACCTTGGCCGTGACCCGGAGATGCGCTACACGCCGAGCGGCCAGGCCGTCACCCAGTTCACGGTTGCGGTCAACCGCAACTTCAAGGGCCAGGACGGGGAGTGGCAGGAGGAGACGGAGTGGTTCCGCGTCGTGGCCTGGGGCCCGACCGGTGCGCGCGCCGCCGAGAACCTGCGCAAGGGCAACAAGGTGTACGTCGAGGGCCGTCTCCAGACCCGCCAGTGGGAGGGTCAGGACGGCCAGAAGCGGTACACCACCGAGCTCATCGCCGACCGGATCCAGAACCTCGAGCGCCGGACACGTGAGGATGGCGACCCGGGGTTCCAGCCGCGGACCGGTGGTCGCCCGGATGCCGGATCTGCACCCGGCCCATCCGGCCCCGCGCCCTCCGGCGGCGGCCGTTCCGGCGGTGGCCTCGACGAGCCCGACATCGACGACCTGCCCTTCTGACGCCTGACTGACAGTCGGCGGTCGCCCACCACGGCCGCTGCCCAAGGAGAACCTCATGCCCCCGAGCAGCCCTCGAGCCAAGAAGCGCGACGATTACTACCGGGATCGACGCCGCCGAAAAGTCTGTGCCTTCTGCGCCGACAAGACGGCCGGCATCGACTACAAGGAGGTCAACCGCCTCCGCCGATATCTGTCCGAGCGGGCAAAGATCGAGCCGCGCCGCAAGACCGGCACGTGCGCCGGCCACCAGCGGGAACTGGCGATCGCCCTGAAGCGGGCCCGCCACGTCGCGCTCCTGCCCGTCGCGCCGCAGCACCTGCGCCCGTAGCGTTCATCAGGCTCGCTGCGCCGATGCGCGCGCCCGCCGTTCCCGATCGCATCGGATGATCGCTGCACTCGTGATGATGGGCGGCGGAGTCGCCGCCGGCACCTTCGGGTCGCTCCTGGGCCTCGGCGGCGGGCTTCTGATCGTCCCGCTGCTCACGTTCGGGTTCAACCTCTCCATCCGCGAGGCGGTCGCGATCAGCCTGGTCTGCGTGATCGTGACCAGCAGCGCGTCAGCGGGCGTCTTTCTGCAGCGACGGGTTGCCAACCTTCGCCTCGGGATGACGCTGGAGTTCTTCACTGCGCTCGGCGCCCTGGTCGGCGGGCTCATTGCGTTCACCCTTTCGGACCGGATCCTCGCGGGCCTGTTCGCGCTGCTCCTGGTCTACGTCGCGATCTCGATGATCCGGCGGCGCGAGCCGGCCAAGCGGACGGACGTCTCGCCGGCACTTGCCCCACCGACGCCCCCCGGGATCCCGCCGGCCGAGGCATCGGAAGAGCTGGCTGCTGCAGTGCCGCCGATCGTTGACGACCTCGCGGTCGGCGCGGCCGTCGAGGAGCGCCCAGCGGAGCGCGGGCAGGTGGTCCGGCCCACCGTGCTCGACCGGCTCTCGACACCTGACTATCGGGTGCGCAACGTGGGTCCGGGCGTCGCCGGCTCCCTGGCGGCGGGAGTCACCTCGGCCCTGCTGGGAGTTGGTGGCGGCATCATCAAGGTGCCCGTGATGAACCTGTTGATGGGCGTTCCGCTTCGCGTCGCGACCGCGACGAGCAACCTGATGATCGGGGTCACGGCGTCGGCCGGCGCGATCGTCTACCTGCTCCGCGGCGGCATCGATCCGCTGGTGGCCGGCCCGACTGCAGTCGGCGTCTTCGTCGGAGCGTCCATCGGTTCGCGCATCGCCCACCGGGTCGACGTCCGCGTCCTGCGCGCCCTTTTTGTGGTCGTCCTGCTGTATACGGCAATCCAGATGGCCCTGCGCGCCATGGGACCGGGCTGATGGCAGGGCAGGACGCCCCTGGCCGCCGCCTGGAGTTGCTGATCGCGCGGCTGCTCAACCTGGGCGCCCTCGCGAGCGTGACGCTCCTGGCCATCGGTGTCGTCCTGATGGCGCTCGCCGGGCGCTCGCCGCTCGAGCCGGCCGACCAGTCGCTCGACCTGGCCATGATCCCGGCTGACATCCTGGCCCTGCGGCCAGAGGGCTTCCTGTGGCTTGGCCTGATCGTCGTGTTGGCGACCCCGGCCAGCCGGGTCGCTGCATCGGTCATCGGGTTTGCCGCCCAGCGCGACCGGACGATGACGCTGGTGTCGGCCGGCGTCCTGGCGGTCATTGCCGTCGGCATCGCGCTCTCCGTCGGCCAGTCCTGATCCCTCGGGACGACTGACCCGGCCATGGACGTCATCCTGCTCGTCATCGCGTTCGTGATCATCCTGCTCGGCGCCGAACTGTTCACCAACGGCATCGAGTGGTTCGGGCACAAGCTCCAGCTGGCGGAAGGAGCCGTGGGGTCCGTGCTCGCCGCGGTCGGCACGGCGCTCCCCGAAACGATGATCCCGATCATCGCAATCGTGTTCGGTGGCGGCGAGGCGTCCCACGCGGTGGGCATCGGGGCGATCCTGGGGGCGCCGTTCATGCTGGCGACGCTGGCGATGTTCGTGACCGGTGCCGCGGTTCTGCTGAGTGCGCGGCGCCGAAGCAGCGCCACCACGATGCCCGTGTCCACGTCGGTTCTCGCCCATGACATGCGCTACTTCGCGATCGCGTATGGCCTCGCCGTCGGCGTGGCCTTCCTGCCGGCGGATCTCGCCTGGCCAAGGTATGCCGTGGCCGGCGGCCTGCTCGCGATCTATGCCTGGTATGTCAGGGCGCATTTCCAAGCCGAGCATGGCGGAGGCGACGTCGACCTCGCGCCCCTCCGGCTTCGCCGCCTGGATCGCGGCGCTGACCTTGAGACGACGTCGCCGCGGTTGCGGGTGGTCTCGGTGCAGGTCCTGGTGTCGCTCGGCCTGATCGTCGTCGGTGCGATCGCGTTCGTGGGGGCGGTGGAGCGCCTGGCGAGCGCACTCGGCGTGGCCGAGGTACTCCTGGCCCTGATCATCGCCCCGATCGCAACCGAGTTGCCCGAGAAGTTCAACAGCGTGATCTGGATCCGCCAGGGCAAGGACACGCTTGCGATGGGCAACATCACGGGCGCGATGGTGTTCCAGAGCACGATCCCGACCGTCGTCGCGCTGATCTTCGCATCGAGCGCATGGTCGATCAGCGGCGGGTCCATGGTGGCCTTTGCTTCCGCCGGGATCGCGTTCCTGTCCTCGGCTGCGATCTTCATTCCGATGGCGCGCCGGGGCAGCCTGAACGGCCGGCACCTCCTGGTGGGCGGCCTGTTCTACGCGGTGTATCTGGGGATCGTGTTCGCGTATGTCGTCACCTCGGGTCCGAGCCTGAGCCACTGAGCCGGCGTCCATCCGTCGCGACGAACCCGTGCGGCCAAGGGGTTGCGACTCGCCAGAGGGCTCGCGCTGCGCTACCCTGTCGGCCTCAACCTGGCCGCTGTGAGGCCTGCAGGAGCGCACGATGCTGACCCAGAATGCCACCGCGACCGCGCCGGCCGCGGCCGCCGCGCCCATCGATCCCGACAGCATGATCTGCTACTTCGAGGGCAGGTTCGCTCCGCTGCGCGAGGCAAAGGTCAGCATCATGACCCACGCCTTCATGTACGGGACGGCGGTCTTCGAGGGGATCCGCGCGTACTGGAATGAGGAGCAAGGTCAGCTCTACGCCCTCAAGGTCCGCGAGCACGTGGAGCGCATCCGCAATTCGTGCAAGGTCCTGCTGATGGCCGACATTCCGTCGGTGGACGAGTTGACCTCGCTGATCGTCGAGGTCGCCCGCCGCAACGGGTTCCGCCAGGACGCCTATATCCGGCCGTCGTTCTACAAGAGCACGCGCGCCATCGGCGTCAAGCTCCACGGCCTTGAGCATCAGCTCTATGTCCTCGCCCTGCCGTTCGGCAACTACGTGGATGTCGACACTGGCATCCGGGTGGGCACGGTGTCCTGGCGGCGGGTGCAGGACGACGCGCTGCCGGCCCGCAGCAAGATCGTGGGCGCGTACGTCAACAGCGCGTTTGCCAAGACCGAGGCGATGCTCAACGGCTTCGATGAGGCGCTCGTCCTCACCGCCGACGGTCACGCGTCCGAAGGCTCGGCGGAGAACCTGTTCATCGTCCGGGACGGCATCCTGATCACGCCCCCGGTGTCGGACGACATCCTCGAGGGGATCACGCGCGCGGGGATCCTCGAGATCGCGGCCGAGCTCAAGATCCCGACGCTCGAGCGCTCCATCGACCGGACAGAGGTCTACGTCGCCGATGAGGCCTTCATGTGCGGGACCGGCGCCCAGGTGTCACCCGTGATCGAGGTTGACCATCGCGCGGTCGGCTCAGGCGCCATCGGCCCGATCACGGCCCAGATCAAGGATCGCTACTTCGACATCGTTCGCGGACGCGTGCCCGAGTACTCGCACTGGGTGACGCCGATCTACTGAGCTCGCGCGAGTTGACCGACGCCGGAGGCGCGCCGGTCACCCGGGTGCCACGGTGGCCGCCGAAATCCCGCGTGGCGGGCGCGCGCGGGTCGTCGCGAACCGCCCCCGCTCCACGATCGATCCGCGCCGAGTGGTGAGCCCGGGTTTCAGGGGCCCGGCGGAGGGGTGAGCTGCGGCGTGGTCGGCGCGGTGGTGACGATGATGTCGGCGCGGATGGCGGCGTCCTCAACCGGCACGGCCGTCACGCCGAGCACCTGTTCGAGCAGTGTGACGGTATTCGCGACGCGCCCTTCCGCGCCGTTGTAGACCTCGATCGTGGTCTCCTGCGGCTCGAACTCCACCTCGCGCCGCCGGACGCTGGCGCTCATGCCCTGGTGCTCGAGGAACGCTGCCAGTTCCTCCGCGCCGAGGGTGTCGCCGGTGCCCGCGACCACCCACACGGTGGCGCGTTCATCGGCAACCTTCTCGCGGAGCGCCTCGAGCGCAGGATCGATCACGAATGCGTTGGCGACCACTTCGCGAATCCGGGCGATGTCGGGGGTGATGATGTAGCCGCGGCCCCAACCTGTCGGGTCGTTGGCGAACTCGGTGCCGTAGAGCGGCGGCGAGAACACGTACGAGCGGATGTTCGCGGTGTCGATGTCGCCGGCCAGGCGCAGCAGGCCGGGCAGCAGGTTAACGGGCATGTCCGTGTGAACGGCGTTGCGGAGGGCCTGCACCAGCTCGGGCAGCTTCTGGATGAGCGAGCCGATGTCGGCCTGCTGGCGGAGCGAGAGGAGCACGCGCTGCTGGCGCTGGGCGCGGTCGAAGTCCGTCGAGGAGTGCCGTGACCGGGCGTAGACCAGCGCCCGGGTGCCATCCATGTGCTGGATGCCGCTGGGGATGTACACCCGATGCAGGCGTCCATCGTCACCCGGGTAGCGATCGTCGATGATCGGAACCTGGACATTGATGGTCACTCCGCCGAGCGCGTCGACGATCTCCCGGAACCCCTCGAAGTTAACGGATACGTAGTACTTGATCTCAATGGCGTACAGCTCGCCGAGGGTGGCCTTGATCGCCGCGAAACCGCGCTGGGCGTCGTTGCCCGGGAACAGGTCTGGCCGCAGCGTGGCGGCCGTCCAGAGGCTGTTGATCTTGCCGCCGTACGTCGTTCCGAACACGCTCTGGGCAGGTCCAACCGCCAGCGGGACATCGACCATGTCGCGCGGCAGGCTGAACATGGCCGCGCTGCCTGTGACCGGATCAATGGAGACGACGATCAGCGTGTCGGTGTTGTACGTCTCGTCCCTCGGTCGCTCGTCGGCGCCGATCAGGAGAATGTTCACGCGCTCGGTCGGTTTCGGTGGCGTGATGCTCGCCAGCGGCGGCGGGGTGACCTTCGGGTCGGGCGTCTCGACCGATGGCGCAGCGGTGGGGGCGTCCGTCGGGTCGGCGATGGGACCGGCCGACACAGCCGCGGACGGCGACGGCTCGCGCGTGGGCGCGGGGTCGCAGCTGTTCGTTTCCGGATCGAAGATGCAGTTGAGCTGCTGTGCCTGCATGTCGTAATAGGCGACCGCGACATGCACGCCGCTCATCACCAGCACCACGGCGAGCATTCCCGCCAGCGAGATCGCGCCCAGGGTCGGGGATCGATGCGGCCGCCGGTCAGGCCGCGCGCGGATCTCCTCGGCGCGATTGAGGTAGGCAGCGACGCGCCACGCGTCGACGATGGCGATCGCCCGGTACAGGAGGACCAGCACATTGAGCACGAGGATCGCGATGAGCGCCTCGGACTGGAGCAGGAACCCCAGCAGCTCGAGGCGGTCGACGCGAAGGGCGATCCCTGCCACCAGCGCGATGAGCAGGACCGGCGGCGCGGCGAAGGCGAGCGCCCGAGTCCAGGCGCCCGCGTATGCGTGACCGAGGCCGGGGAAGACCAGGGAGAGGACCGCCGCAGCGAACGACGAACGCGCTCGCAGGCGCCCCTCCTGCGACGAAGGCATCGCGGGTAGGATACTCGGACCGTTGGTTGAGCCGCGGCCGGCCCTCGGCTGCGCGCGCGTCGCGCGTTTCGACGGTTGACCGAGGTGTGATGTTCCGTCCCGTCAGCTCCCGCCCCGACCTGATCCAGCAGGAGCACGAGGTGCTGGGGCTCTGGGCGGAGCGGCGGACGTTTGCAAGACTCCGAGCGCAGAACGCCGCCGGCGAGCACTGGAGTTTCCTCGACGGGCCCATCACGGCCAACAACCCCATGGGCGTGCACCATGCCTGGGGCCGGATGTACAAGGACCTCTTCTGTCGGTTCCGGGCCATGCTCGGCCATGTTCAGCGCTGGCAGAACGGGTTCGACTGCCAGGGCCTCTGGGTGGAGGTCAACGTCGAGCGCGAGCTCGGCTTCACGAGCAAGCGCGACATCGAGTCATTCGGGATCGCGGAATTCGTGAGCCTGTGCAAGCAGCGCGTGCTCACGTACGCCGCGCGCCAGACCGAGCAGTCGATCCGCCTGGGCATGTGGATGGACTGGAATGAACCGGACGAGTTGCGACGCCTGCGGGACCTGCTGAAGGAAGATCCCTCCCGGGCGGCGACGATCCAGGGCGTCGACGGCCCGATCACCGACACCGTGGAGATGCTGGTCGGTCGGCTCGGTCTGCCCGATGTCGGCGGCAGCTACTTCACCTTCAGCAACGAGAACAACGACCTGATCTGGGGCTTCCTCGCCGAGTGCCACCGGCGCGGCTGGATCTACAAGGGCCACGACTCCATGCCGTGGTGCCCGCGCTGCGGCACCGGCCTGTCCCAGATGGAGATGAACGAGGGATACCAGGAGCGCGACGACCCGGGGTTGACGGTGCGCTTCCCGCTGCTGGACCGGCCGGGTGAGTCGCTGCTGGTCTGGACCACCACGCCCTGGACGCTGGCGGCGAATGTGGCCGCCGCCGTTCACCCCGACCAGCGCTACGTGCGCGTCCGGCAGGGTGCCGACGCGTTGTGGGTCGGCCGGGGTACGCTCAAGCAGGCCGTGATCGGCGACTTCCGGGTGGACGAGGAGAAGCGCGGGGCGGACCTCGTCGGCTGGCGCTACACGGGCCCATACGACGACCTGCCGGCGGTCCGGACGGCGTTCGCCGCCGGCACGCGCGGCGACCCGTCACGCCCGTACGAGCACCGCGTGGTGGCGTGGGACGAGGTGGGCGAGGACGAGGGGACGGGCATCGTGCACGTGGCGCCGGGAGCCGGCGCCGAGGACTTCCAACTGGGCAAGGCTCTGGGCCTGCCGGTCATCGGGCCGATCGACGAGGACGGGCGCTACTTCGAGGGCTACGACTGGCTGAGCGGCCGCGATGCGCCCAACGTCGCCGAGGCTGTCGTCGACGACCTGCAGCGGCGGGGCTTCTTCTACCACCTCGAGCCCTACCGTCACCGCTATCCGCACTGCTGGCGCTGCGGGACCGCCCTCCTGTTCCGCCTGGTGGACGAGTGGTTCATCTCGATGGGCCCGGTGTACGACCAGCCGCGCGAGACGCTCACGCCCGAGCAGGTCGACGCCAGCCTGCGCTACCAGATCATGGAGGTCGTGGACCGCATCCGGTGGATCCCGTCGTTCGGGTACGAGCGCGAGCTCGACTGGCTGCTGAACATGCACGACTGGATGATCAGCAAGAAGCGCTACTACGGCCTGGCCCTGCCCATCTACGACTGCTCCGCGTGCGGCGAATTCCAGGTCATCGGCGGACGCGAGGAGTTGCGCCAGCGGGCGATCGATGGCTGGAACGAGTTCGAGGGCCACACACCGCACCGCCCCCACGTGGACGCCGTGAAGATCGCCTGCCCCGGCTGCGGGGCGCCGGTCGGCCGGATCGCGGACGTGGGCAACCCCTGGCTGGACGCCGGGATCGTGCCGTTCTCCACGCTCCACTACCGCGAGGACCCGGCGTACTGGGCGCAGTGGTTCCCGGCGGATTTCATCACTGAGAGCTTCCCGGGCCAGTTCCGCAACTGGTTCTACTCGATGCTCGCCATGAGCACGGTGCTCCGCCGCCAGGAGCCGTTCAAGACGATCTTCGGCTACGCACTCGTCTTCGGCGAGGACGGCCGCCAGATGCACAAGAGCTGGGGCAACGCGATCGAGTTCGACGAGGCCGCCGAGCGGATGGGCGTCGACGTCATGCGCTGGACGTTCGCGAAGGCCCGGCCCGAGGACAACATCAACTTCGGCTGGCACGCGGGCGACGAGTCGCGGCGCGAGCTGCTGGTCCTGTGGAACACGTACGCGTTCTTCATCACATACGCGCGCCTCGCGGCATGGACCCCGAAGTCGGACATCGGGGCCACCATCGCGGCGGCGACCACGAGTGGCCGTGCCTGGCCCGCGCTCGACCGCTGGATCCTGTCGCGCTCGGCGGGGCTCGCGGAGCGGGTCGAAGACCGGCTGCGCGACTACGACTCGCTCGGGGCGGCGCGCGAGATCTCGACCTTCATCGACGATTTCTCCACGTGGTACCTGCGCCTGTCCCGGGATCGGATGCGGCGCAGCCCCGACGAGGCCCTCGCGGACCGCGATGCCGCGTTCGCCACCTTCCATGCGGTCCTCGTGACGCTGGTGCGTGCGGCCGCCCCGATCCTGCCGTTCGTGACCGAGGCGATGTATCAGAACCTGGTGACCGCGGTCGTCCCGAACGCGCCGGACAGCGTGCACCTCACCCGCTGGCCGACCGCGGAGATCGCGCCCAACCGTGATGAGGACCTCGAGCGGTCCATGACAACGGTGCGCCGGGCCGTCGAACTGGTGCGCACGCTGCGCAGCCAGGCGGGCATCCGGACGCGTCAGCCCCTTGCTCGTCTCTGGCTTGCCCTGCCGGGCGGCTCGCTGGCCGACTGGGATGAGCTCTCGATGCTGCTCGCCGACGAGGTGAACGTCCGCGCCATCGAGCTGATCGGCGATGAATCGGCCCTGGTGGAGCGGCGGGTCAAGCCCCTGCTGCCGAAGATCGGCAAGCGCCTGGGGGCCGCGATCCCCGCGGTGATGGCGGCCGCGCGGGCCGGCGACGTCGAGTTCCTCCCCGGCGGCGGCGTGCGGCTGGCGGGTCAGTTGCTGGCGGCAGACGAGGTCGAGATCCAGGCCATGCCAAGGCCCGGCACCGCCGTTGCCCACGACGACGGGCTCGTGGTGGTGGTGGACACGACGCTGACCCCCGAACTGCGTGCCGAGGGCGACGCACGCGAACTCCAGCGCGCGATCCAGGACCTGCGCCGGGAGGCGGAGCTCCAGCTGACCGACCGGATCGAAGTGTGGGTGCAGGGCCTCCCGCAGTCGGTCGCGGCCCACGCGGCCACGATCCGCGCGGAGACGCTCGCCGACCGCCTGCACAGCGACGCGCCGCCTGACGACGTGCCCCACGTGCTCGTCGAACTCGATGGCGGTGCGGTCACGCTGGCCATCCGCGCCACGACCAGCGCCGTGAGAGCGCCGGCCAGCCGGGTCGAGGCCGATGGCCACTGAGCCGCTCGTCGGACGTGGGCGGGGAGCCGGCGCGATGATGAGCGGATCCCGAGCCGGGCGTTCGCGCCTGGCGCTCTTCACGGGCCTGGCGATCGGAATCGCGGTCGTCGACCAGCTGCTCAAGGCCTGGATCGTCGCGAATTTCGAGGTCAACCGGGTCGTGCCGATCTGGGGCGAGTTCGCCCGGATCGCGGTGACCCACAACACGGGCGCGATCTTCGGGATGTTCCGCGACCAGGCGCCGATCTTCGCGCTGTTCAGCCTCGGGGTGATCGGGCTGATCGTCTGGTATGAGTCGCGCGTGGGTGGCAGCCTGCTCGCGACCCTTGCCCTCGGGCTCCTGCTCGGCGGCGCCCTGGGCAACCTGGCGGATCGCCTCCGCCTCGGCTACGTCGTGGACTTCGTGGACCTTGGCATCGGGACCTGGCGCTGGTACACCTTCAACGTCGCCGACATGGCGATCTCGGCCTCCATCCTGCTGCTCCTCCTCATGGCGATCTGGCCGACGAAGCGCGGCCGGATGGGCGGCGCCGCCGATGGCTGACGCCG
Source organism: Chloroflexota bacterium (assembly GCA_016875645.1). Lineage (GTDB taxonomy): Bacteria > Chloroflexota > Limnocylindria > Limnocylindrales > CSP1-4 > VGPE01. The sequence goes on along the minus strand of VGPE01000026.1, from coordinate 2,196 downwards.
GCACGGCAGAGATCCGTGAACTGGTTGTGGCGGCCGAGGACGGTCGCCAGCGAGCGGATCGCGCCGTCGCGGACCTGACGGGCCTGTCGCGCGCCTATGTCCAGAAGCTTATCTCTGCCGGACACCTGACCGACGGCGGGCGCCCGGTCCGGGCGAACGAGGCCGTCGGTCCGGGGACCCGGCTGACGCTGGTCGTCCCGCCGCCCGAACCGCTCGCCCTGGAGCCCGAGCCGATCCCGCTGCCGGTCGTCTACGAGGATCCCGATGTCCTCGTGGTCGACAAGCCGGCGGGGCTCGTGGTCCACCCCTCGCCCGGCCACGCCTCGGGCACCATGGTCAACGCGCTGCTGGCCCGTGGTGAGGTGTTCGGCGGCATCGCGGGCGTCCGCCGGCCGGGCATCGTGCACCGCCTCGACCGCGACACGAGCGGCCTCCTGATGGTCGCCCGGACGGACGCTGCCCAGGCCAGCCTGATGGCGCAGCTCAAGGCGCGCCGCGTCAAGAAGACGTACCTCACGCTCGCGTGGGGCAGTCTTGCCGCTTCCGTGGGTCGCATCGAGGCGCCGATCGGTCGTGACCCGCAGCACCGGATCCGGATGGCCGTGGTCCCCGACGGTCGCGAGTCGGTGACGGGCTACCGCGTGCGCGAGCGTTTCCCCGGCTGGACGCTGCTGGAGGTGGACCTGGTCACCGGGCGGACGCACCAGGTCCGCGTCCACCTTGCGGCCATCGGCCACCCGATCGCTGGTGACCCGATCTACGCGACCGGCGCGGCCCGCCGCGGGCCCGACGGGCTGAGTCGCTTGTTCCTGCATGCCTGGCGGCTGGAGTTCGCGGCCCCCTCGGATGGCCACCTCGTCCGGGTCAACGCGCCACTTCCCGACGAACTGGAGCTGGTGCTGGCGCGGCTGCGGGGCGGCGACCGTCAGGGCTCGCGGCCGGGTCCGCCATCGGTCGGGACACATCCGCGGTGACCGACGACGTTCTCGGGGCCGAGGGAGGCTCCGACGGGTCGGCCGAGGTGCCCGCTCGCGACGACCTGCCGGGTGCCATCGACGGGGCGCCGGGCGCGATGCTGGTGATCATCTCCGGACCGGCCGGCGTGGGGAAGGACACCATCCTCGATCGGCTCAAGCGGCTGCCGTCCGCCGCGCGACGAGCGTTCGTCGTGACCTACAAGTCGCGTGCGCCGCGGCCCGGGGAGCGCGAGGGCGTCCACTACCGCTTCGTCTCGCCGATCCAGTTCAACGCGATTCGCGAGGCCGGCGGCCTGCTCGAGGCGGCCGAGGTGCACGGCCAGTGGTCCGGCACCCCGATCGACAGTGTTCGCGACGCGCTCGCCCAAGGCCGCGACGCCATCCTCAAGATCGATGTCCAGGGCGCGTCCTCGATCAAGGCACGGGTCCCAGACGCGCTGCGGATCTTCGTGGCGCCACCGTCGCTGGGGGAGCTGCGCCGCCGGCTCGAGCAGCGCGACACCGAGGCGCCCCGGGACCTGGCCATCCGCCTGCGCAATGCCGAGATCGAGCTGCGCGAGGCGCCCAACTACGACCATGTGGTGGTCAACGCAACCGGTCCTCACGGGGCCGAGGAGAGCGCCCGGGAGATCGACGAGCTGATCGGCCTCGAACACGCCCGCCGCGGGGCGCGCCGCATCCGCGTGTGAGGTGGCGGTCGAGCTGACGCCTGGCGATCTCGGGCTGGTCGCCGCCGAGCCCGAGCGGTTCGTGGAAGTTGCCGTCGACGCCGCGGGTGGCGGTGGCGCGCGCACCTACACCTATCACGTGCCCCCGCCCCTGGCCGACGTCGAGCCCGGTGAGGCAGTCCTGGTCGAGTACGGCCGGCGCCAGGCTCTCGCGGTCGTCCTGGCCGAAGCCGGCCCGCCTGCTGTCGCGACCAAGCCGATCGTCGACCGCGTTCGTGCCGACGGCCCCCTTCTGCCGCCGACGACGCTCGCGCTCGCACGCTGGATCTCGGCCACGTACCTCGCGCCCCCCGCCGTCGTCCTGCGGGCGATGCTGCCGCCGGGCTTCCTCGAGCGCCTCGAACTGGTCGCGGAGCTTCTGCCGGGGGCGGCGCAGGCTGCACCCGCTCGCGACGCCCCCTCGGCGTCCGCCGACGAGCTCATCGAGCAGTTGCAGCGCGGCCCGCGGCCGGTCCGCGAGCTGCGCGCGCCGGAGGGTCGCGCAGCACTCC